>JAJZTO010000412.1 GCA_021848865.1 Myxococcales bacterium | reverse complement strand
TCCGATCTCGGTCGCCCGCGGCCCCGGGAACGCGGTAGGCTCGGCCCCGGCTCGCGCCATGGCCCTCCCCCGCGCCGACAGCGGCCTCGCCCCCGGCTTCCTCGTCGCCTCGCCGACGCTGCGCGATCCCCACTTCGACGGGGCGCTGGTGCTCATGGCGCAGCACTCGGCGGAGGGGGCGCTGGGCTGGGTGGTGAACCGGCCGGCGCCGGTGCGCTGCGCCGACCTGCTCCAGGCGGTCGATCCGGAGCTGCGGGCGGCGGCCCGGGCGGTGGGGCGCGACCGCGCCCCGGTGCTGCTCGGCGGCCCGGTCCAGCCCGAGCGGCTCTGGGTCCTCTGGAAGCCGGGGGTGGTCCCGGCCGGCGAGGAGGAGCTGGCGATCGGCCGGCGCCTGGCGGTGGGCGGCTCGCGGGCCCTGCTCGACGCGGTGGTCCGCAACGACGACGCCGGCCCCTACCTGCTCATCCTGGGCTACGCCGGCTGGGGGCCCATGCAGGTGGAGGGCGAGGTGGCCCAGGGCGCCTGGATCCCGCTCGGGCTGGCGGAGGACCTGGTCCTCGCCGTCCCCCACGAGCAGCGCTGGGCCGAGGCGGTGCGGCGGCTCGGGCTCGACCCCGGCGGCTTCGCCATGGGCGGCGGCGGCGCCAAGGCCTAGCCCCTCCGGGCCGACCCGTCCTCCAGCGCCTCCACCAGCGCCCGCACCTCGGCGAGCGACGAGAGCAGCCAGCGGGGCCGGGCCGCGGCCAGCACCTCCTTGGCGCTGGCGCCCCACAGCGCCGCGGCGGTGGACACCCCGGCGGCGTTGCCGGCGGCGACGTCGTGCGGAGAGTCTCCCACCAGCAGCGCCTCCTCCGGGCCGCGCCCCAGCCGGCCGAGCAGCATCCGCACCGGCGCCGGGTCGGGCTTGTGCTCCGGCAGCGAGTCCGCCCCCACCACCGCCTGGACGAAGCCCGCCAGGCCGGAGTGGCGCAGCGACTTCCAGGCCGGCTCGACCCACTTGGCGGTGACCACCCCCACCGGGTGGCCGGCGGCCCGCAGCGCCGCGAGCAGCTCCGCCGCGCCGGGGAAGGGTTTGGTCATCTCGTCGTGGTGGGCCCAGAAGTACTCCCGGTAGCGGGCCACCAGCCCCTCCACCGGGCCGGGACCGCCGGCGATCTCCTCGATCTGCACCCGCAAGGGCTTGCCGATGCCGGCGATCCAGTCGGCGTCGGTGGGACGCCGCCCCGGGTGCTCGGCGAAGGCGTGCCGCGCCGAGGCGAGGATGAGCGGGACGGTGTCCACCAGGGTGCCGTCGAGGTCGAAGAGCAGGGCGATGGGGCGGGTCCGGGGCACGCTTCTCCTCAGGCGCTCCGGGCCCGGCGCGAGACGGCCACCAGGGCCACCCCCGCCAGGATCAGGGCCAGCGCCGCCACGGTGCGCAGGCCCACCGCCTCGCCGGCCACCGCCCCGATGGCCACCGCCACCGCCGGGTTCACGTAGGCGTAGCTGGTGGCCAGCGCCGGCCGCACCCGGCGGAGGAGGTAGTTGAAGGAGACGTAGCCCACCAGCGACCCGAAGAGGAGCAGGTAGAACCAGGCGACCACCGGCCGCCACCCGAGGCCGGGCAGCGGCCGCTCGCCGTGCAGCAGGGCGGCGGCCAGGAAGAGGGCGCCGCCGCACATCATCTGCGCCGCCGGGGACACCAGCCCCTCGGGCATCGGCAGCCGCCGGCTCCACATCGAGCCCAGCGCCCAGGCCCAGGTGGAGGCGAGGAGCACCGCCGCGCCCGCCGGGCTGGCGCGCAGCCCCCCGCCGGCCTGGAGCACCACCACGCCCGCCAGCCCCACCACCAGCCCGAGCCACTCGGCGCGGCGCGGCCACTCGCCCCAGGCGCCGGCCACCAGCACCGCCCAGAGCGGCGTCGAGGCGGCCACCACCGCCGCCAGGCTGGAGGAGACGGTGCGCTCGGCGACGGTGACGAGCGCGTTGGCCGCCACCAGCAGCCCGCCCACCAGCGCGGCCGAGCCCCACTGCCGCGCCGACGGGCGCGGCGCCCCGCGCAGCCGGACCACGGCGTAGAGCAGCGCGCCGGCGGCGAAGAAGCGGCTGCCCGACATCAGGAGCGGCGGGAAGCCCTCCAGCGCCACGCGGATGCCGAAGTAGGTCGTTCCCCAGAGGACGTAGAGCAGCCCCAGGGAAAGGGCCACGCGGCCTGCCGGCGCGGGTTCACTCATGAAGGCCGGCAGCATATCCTCGGCGGGCGCCGGGCGGCAGGGTTCCGGCGGGGAGACGCCATGGACTTCGCCACCTACTTCGCCCGCGACCGCTACGCGGCCTTGACCGGCGCCCGGCTGGTGGAGACCCGGCCCGGCTACGCCCGGGCCCGGCTGCGCGTCACCGACCGGAACAAGAACGGCCTGGACGTGGCCATGGGCGGCGCCGTCTTCACCCTGGCCGACCTGGCCTTCGCCGCCGCCTCCAACTCCCGGGGCCGGGTGGCGGTGGCGGTGCAGGTGAGCGTCTCCTTCCTCAAGGCGGGCCTGGGGCTGCTCACCGCCGAGGCGCGCGAGGTGGCCCGCAGCAACCGGTTCTCCACCTGTGAAGTCCGCGTCACCGACGCCGCCGGCGATCTGGTGGCGACCTTCCAGGGCCTGGCCTATCTGAAGAAGGAGACCATCGAGGAGCTGCCCGAGCCCCGCCCGGGGCGGCGCCGCCCCCGGCGCCGGCGGCCCGCCGGAGGATGACCCCGCGTGACCACGGCCGTCGCCCTCCTGCAGCTGGCCGAGCAGGCCGCCTCGGCCGTCTTCTCCGCCTACCTCGACTACCAGCGCGAGTTCCGCTCCGTCACCCGGCGGGCCCGCGGCCGCTTCGAGCGGCGCGACTGGCGCGGCGCCCAGGCCGACGCCCGGGAGCGGCTGGTGCTGCGGCCGCGCT
>JAJZTO010000411.1 GCA_021848865.1 Myxococcales bacterium | reverse complement strand
GGACCCCCAGCGCCGCCGCCGCCCCCAGGAACGGGCGCAGCGCCGTCCAGAAGAAGCCGTCGCCGACGGCGGCCAGCGGCCCCTGGAGCGTGGCCTTGAAGGAGCCCGGGGCGCTGTCCGGCTCCTCCCCGCGCGCCACCAGCTCCTCGTGGTGGATGGCGCCGCCGAGGATGGCGGCGGCCATGTAGGGGTGGCAGTTGAAGAAGGCCAGGTGGCGCTGCAGCGCCCGGCGGCGCTCCTCCGGATCCGGGTAGAGCTCCCGGAGCGCCGGGTCGATGGCGTAGGCGAAGCCCAGGTTCTGCATGCCGCGCCGGTTCCAGGCCGCCTGCATGAAGAGGCAGCGCCAGAAGACGCGGGGCAGGGCGGCGCGCCGCAGGCTCACGGCCCCGGCCTCCCGGAGAGGAGCAGCACCGCCAGCCCCAGCGCGGCCGCCCCGAAGAAGTAGGCGGGCGCCCGGCGGGCGCGCAGGGCCCGGGCCCCGGCGGCGGCGGCGACGCCGCAGAAGGCGAGGAAGCCGAGCTCCAGCGGCCGGCCGAGCTGCGGCGCGGCCCGGAGCACCGCGGCGGCGGCCAGGCCGGCGGCCGCGGCGCCCAGCGGCGCCAGCGCGGCCGAGAGGGCGAAGGGCACCGCCAGCCCCAGCAGGTTGCTGCGCACCGCCCCGGGCTCGTCGCCGGCGGCCAGCCGCCGGGCCGCCCGGGCCGCGAGCCGCTCGTTCCAGCGGTCCACCGCGGCGTCCGCGCTCCGGCCCAGCACCGCCATGGGCAGGCCGACGGCCACGGCCAGGGCCGCCGCCGCGCCGGCCGGCGCCGCGCCGCCGAGCCGCGCCCCGGCCAGCGCCGTGCCGCCGGCGATGGCCGCGGTCCCCAGCGACTCGTGGAGCGGCAGGGCCGCGCCCAGGTTCACCGACCCGAGCCAGAGCAGCTCCAGGGGCGCGCCCACCAGGAGCCCGGCGGCCGGGTCGCCCAGCGCCAGGCCGCAGAGCGGCCCCAGCACCACCGGGCGGGAGAGCATGGCCTGGAGGAACCCCTTCCGCTCCACGGCGGCGAGGCCGGCGACGGCGGCGAGCGCGAGGAGGCCCATGGAGCGACTCTACCCCCTATCCCGGCGCCCGCTGGAACCGGCGCTCCATCTCCTCGACATCCGTGGCGGAATCGGACGGGACCGCCCGGGCCTCCACCCGGAAGCCGAGGGCCGCGAGCCGGCGCAGCGCCGCCAGCTCCTCGGCGCGCAGGAACACCGAGGGAGTGACCGGGCGCCGGCCCGGGCCGAAGTGGACGTTGCCGACGTTCACGTCGGGTGCCCGGGCGGCGCCGAGCCCCCGCCCCACGGCCCGCTCGAGGTCGGCCACCTCGCGGAACAGCACCAGGGCCCGCTCCGGCGCCGCCGCCAGCGCCGCCCAGTCCACCGCCTCCACCGCGCGCACCTCGGCCGACACCTCGCCGGGGACCGCCAGCGTCATCGCCGCCTGGGCCAGCGGGCTGGCCGCGGCCTCGTCGTCGGCCACCAGCAGGCGGCGCGCGCCGAGGCGCGGCAGCCAGGCCTCCAGCACCTGGCCGTGCACCAGCCGGTTGTCCACGCGCAGGAGGGCGATCACGGTCCCTTGTCCCGGGGTCCCTTCTCCGCCCGGCTGCGCAGCAGCTGGCTGGCGAGGGTGATGTTCTTCTGGCCGTAGGCGCAGAGCAGCTCCGCGGTGGCCGCCAGCGTCGCCCCCTCGCTCCGGGCGGTGGAGAGCTTGAGGAGCATGGGCAGGTTCACGCCGGTGACCACCTCGATGCGGGCGTCGAGGAAGGTGAGGGCGAGGTTGGAGGGGGTGCCGCCGAACATGTCGGTGAGCACCAGCACCCCCTGGCCGCCCTCCACCGCCTCGATGGCGCCGGCCAGGTCGGCGCGCGCCGCCTCCATCGACCGGGCCGAGGAGAGGGAGACCGCGCGCGCCTGCTCCAGCGGGCCGCAGACGGCGGCCGCGGTGGCGAGGAGCTCCTCGCCCAGCCTGCCGTGCGTGGCCACCACCAATCCGACCATGGGAGCTCCCCGGGGACGTCCGGGTGCGTTCCTTACGCCAGCCGCGGGCGGGGCGCTACTCCTTGTCGACGTCCCGGTGCCAGACGCGGGCCTCGGTGCCGGCCGCGCGCAGCCGCCGGGCCAGCTCCTCGGCGATGGCCACCGACCGGTGGCGTCCGCCGGTGCAGCCGATGGCCAGGGTGAGGTAGCTCTTGCCCTCCGCGGCGTAGCGCGGCAGGAGGAAGGCGCCGAAGTCGGCGACCTTCTCCAGGAAGAGCTGGGCGTCGGGCTGGCCCAGCACGAAGTCGCGCACCGGGGCCTCGGTGCCGGCGTGGGGCTTCAGCTCCGGCACGAAGTAGGGGTTGGGCAGGAAGCGGACGTCGAGCACCAGGTCGGCGTGGCCGGGGATGCCGTTGCGGAAGCCGAAGGAGACCACCGTCACCCCGAGCCGCTGCACCCCGCCCTCCTGGAAGCGGGTGTGGATGAAGCGCTTGAGCTGGTGGACGGTCATGGCGGTGGTGTCCACCACCTCGCCGGCCACGGTCTTGAGCGGCTCCAGGGCGCGGCGCTCCGCGGCGATCCCCTCGGGCACCGAGCCGCCCTCGCCGGCCAGCGGGTGGCGGCGCCGGGTCTCGGAGTAGCGGCGCAGCAGCGACTCGTCGGAGGCGTCGAGGAAGAGCACCTCCACCCGCGTCCCGGAGCGGCGCACCTCCTCGATGATGCGCGGCGCCTCGGGCAGGAAGCGCTCGTCCCGCGCGTCCACCACCAGCGCCAGCCGCTGGACCTGGCCGCCGGCCTGCGCCCCCAGCGCCACCAGCTTGTCGAGCAGCACCACCGGCAGGTTGTCGACGCAGTACCAGCCGGCGTCCTCGAGGGCCCGCAGCGCCGTCGACTTCCCCGAGCCGGAGACCCC
>JAJZTO010000021.1 GCA_021848865.1 Myxococcales bacterium | reverse complement strand
GGAGACCGCGCCCAACCTGGTGCTGGCCAAGCAGACCATCGACCTGCTGGGCATGCTCCAGGCCAAGACCCGCGGGAACCTCACCGACGAGGAGGCGAAGCTGCTCGAGCACCTGCTCGCCGACCTGCGGCTGCGCTACGTGGCCCGGAGCACCGGCGGGGCTCCGGGCTGAGGGGCGCGCCTCCCCGCCTCACAGCCCCGCGCGCACCATCACCACCGCCAGCTGGCGGATGATCTCGCGGCGCAGGATCCGGCGGGTGCGGGAGACGGCGTTGGCGTCGCGGACGCCGCGCCGGGTGCGGCGGCTGGCCGCCTCGACCACCCAGGCCAGCTTGCGGTTGTCGATGCGCGCCGCGGGTCCGCCGCGGCCGCCCTTGAGGAAGAAGGAGAGGCCCCGCTCCTCGAGAACCCGTCTCAGGGTGCGGCGCGCCTCGGCGGTGAGGGAGAGGTCGACGACGTTCGGCACGGCACCGATCTCTAGGATCGATCGGCGAGGCGATCCAATTTTCGCCGCCCCGGCGCTTTTCTGGACATCGCCGCCCCGCTCCGCTCCGCGCGCGGCGCGATATCGGCGCGCCGGTCAGCGGCGTCCCGGCGCCGGGCGGCGCCCGCCGGTCCGCTTCCAGGGAACGCCGCGGGCCTGGAAGCGCTGGCCGGGCCGGAGCCGCCCCACCCGGCGCAGGGCCTCCTCGACGAGCGGCGCGCTCTCCGGGTCGGCCCAGCGGATCAGCGCCTTCTGCATCCGCTTCTCCTTCAGGTCGCGGGCCACGACCACCGGCTTCAGGGTCATGGGGTGGAGGCCGCTCCAGAACATGTCGGAGGCCAGCGTCATCGGCGTGGGCACGAAGTCCTGGACCTGCTGCGGCCGCCAGCCGTTGTCGCGCAGGTAGTCCATGAGCTCCACCGCGTCCTCCAGGCCGCAGCCCGGGTGCGAGGAGAGGAAGTAGGGGACCAGGTACTGCTCCTTGCCCGCCTCCCGCGAGAGGCGCCGGAAGTCCTCGCGGAAGCGCTCGAACGAGGCGATCCCCGGCTTCTTCATGGTCCGCAGCGTCCCCGCGGCCACGTGCTCGGGCGCCACCTTGAGCTGTCCCGAGACGTGGTGCTGGACCAGCTCCGCCAGGTAGCGGGCGCCGTGGCGCCCGTCGGCCTGCGCCAGGTCGTAGCGCACCCCCGAGCCGATGAAGAGGTGCTTCACCCCCTTCACCTGCCGCGCCCGCTGGTAGAGCTCGACCAGCGGCCCGTGGTCGACGGCGAAGTGCGGGCACACCGAGGGGTAGACGCAGGAGGCGCGCCGGCAGACGGCGTGGGCCTCGGCGCTGGTGCAGGTCATCTGCCACATGTTGGCGGTGGCGCCGCCCAGGTCGCTGATGGTCCCCTTGAAGTCGGGGCGGCGGGCCAGCGCCTCCACCTCGCGCAGCACCGAGTCGCGGCTGCGGCTGGCGACGTCCCGCCCCTGGTGCTCGGTGATGCAGCAGAAGGAGCAGCCGGCGGCGCAGCCGCGCAGGATCTGGATCGACCAGCGGATCTGCTCCAGCGCCGGGATGTGGGCGGCGCCGTAGGAGGGGTGGGCGTCGCGGGCGTAGGGCAGCTCCGCGATCCGGTCCAGCTCGGCGGTGGTCGGGCCGGGCATGGGCGGGTTCACCACCACCGTCACCGTGCGCTCGCCGCGGCCGTGACGCTGGGTGAGGACCCGGGCGTTGTCGCCGTTGTGCTCCAGGTGGTAGAGCCGCGAGAAGAGCGCGAAGGTCCGCCGGTCGGCCGCGACCTCGTCGAAGGAGGGGAGCGCCAGCACCCCGCGCGGCCGCGACTCGAGCCCGGCCAGCCCGAGGTGGCGGGTGGCGAAGGCGGTCCCGGGGACGTCGACGAGCCCGAGGACGTCCTCCCCCGAGGCCAGCCGGCGCGCCACCTCCAGGACCGGCTTCTCCCCCTGCCCGTAGACCAGCAGGTCGGCGCCGCCGGTGACGGCCAGGGAGGGCAGCACCGCGTCGTCCCACCAGTCGTAGTGGGCGAGCCGCCGCAGGCTGGCCTCGACGCCGCCCAGCACCACCGGGGTGGTGGCGCCGAAGGCGGCCCGCAGCAGCCGGGTGTAGACCGTCGCCGCCCGGTCGGGCCGCCGCCCGGCCGCGCCTCCCGGCGTGTAGGCGTCGTCGGAGCGCGGGCGCTTGTGGGCGGTGTAGTGGTTCACCATCGAGTCCATGGCGCCGGAGGTGACGCCGGCGAAGAGGCGCGGGCGGCCCAGGCGCGCCACGTCGGCCGGACCCGACCAGTCCGGCTGCGCCACCACGCCGACGCGGAAGCCCTGCGCCTCGAGCACCCGGCCGATCACCGCCGCGCCGAAGCTGGGGTGGTCCACGTAGGCGTCGCCGGTGACCAGGAGCACGTCCAGCTCGCTCCAGCCGCGCGCCGCCATCTCGGCGCGGGTGGTGGGGAGGAACCGGGCCGGATCGGCCGGCGGCGGTCGGCGGGGAGCTGTCACGGGTTTCCATACATGGCGGCCGGAGCGGGTGAATGCAAGCGACCGGCTCCGTCCTTGTCCCGCCGATGGGGCGGGGTATGATTTCCTCCGGCCCGGCGCTCGGGCACCCCATGGCCCAACCGCAGAGCCTTCTCGCCGAGTTGCGTGCGCTGGAGTCGAAGCGCGCCCAGGGAGGGCTCTCGCCCCCCGAGGAGCTGCGCCTCGCCGAGCTGCGCGCGGTCGCCGGCCACGCCCCCACGCCGGCGGCCGGGCCGAGCGGCTTCGACGTGAACGCCGCCGCCGCCGCCCTGCGCGAGCCACTCCCTCCGGTGGCGCTGCCGCCGCCCCCGCCGCCGGTCGAGGAGGCCGCCGCGCCGGCGCGCGACGAGGGGGGGACGAGCGCGCTGGGCGAGGTGCCCGCCGACTGGTCGAGCTGGCAGGAGCCGGAGGCGGTCGCCGAAGCGGGCGTCGAGGCGGGCGCCGCCGGGGCCGCGCCCGCGGAGGAGCCGGCCGCCTCGGGCTGGGATCCGGCCGTCGAGGCGGCCTGGGAGGCCTACGCGCGCGAGCGCGGCTGGGACCCCCAGGTGCCGTGGGACGAGGCGACCGCG
Organism: Myxococcales bacterium; assembly: GCA_021848865.1. GTDB lineage: Bacteria > Myxococcota > Myxococcia > Myxococcales > Anaeromyxobacteraceae > JACRMN01. Next base: position 12,940 of record JAJZTO010000021.1, on the reverse strand, counting down.
GCCTTCCACTGGGAGGGGTTCTCCCGCGCGATGGGCTGGGTCGCGGCGCCCGCCGAGGGGGCCGCCGGGCCGCCGGCCGGGCCGGAAGCGCCCGCCCCGGCGAAGGAGGCCGACACCGCCTCCTGGGACCTGGGGACCGTCATCGCCGATCCGGTCGCGCCGCCGGCGGGGGCCGGCATCCCCGACGAGCTCGACCCGGGCACCACCGCGCAGTGGAGCCTGGCCCAGGTGACGGGCGCCTCCGCGCCCGCCGCGGCGGCGTTCCGGCAGGAGGAGCCGGAGCCGGTCCTCCTCGACGAGCTGCAGCTCGAGTCGGAGGGCTCCTTCGGCCAGGCCGGCCCGGCCCACCAGGCGCCGCCCCCGGCTCCCGCGGAGGAGCCGCCCGGTCCGGTGGCGGTGACCGACGAGGAGATCATCGAGGTGGGAGACGAGGTGCGCGAGGTGGGGGAGACCCCGCCCGGGCCTCCGGCCGAGCCGCCGCTGGCGGCGGAGACGGGCCCGGAGGTCCCGCTCGAGGAGCTCCCGGTGGTGGAGGCGCTGGAGCTGGCGGAGCTCGCCGAGGAGCCACCGCTCCCGGCGCCGGCCCCGGCCCAGCCGCCCTTCCCGGAGCCGCTTCCGGCCGGACCGCCGTCCCTCGAGCCCGTTCCCCCCGAGCCGGCCCCCGAGCCGGCCCCCGTGGCGGCGGCCGCGCCGTCCGCGCCGCCGGGGAGCGAGCCGGTCCCGCTGGAGTCGCTGACCATCGACGAGGAGCCGCTGGCGGAGGAGCCGGGCGCGCCGCGGGGACGGCTCGTCCCCGGCCTCCACCGCGTGGTGCTGCACACGGTCGAGGGCCAGGTGATGCGCGGCCTGCTCCAGGACCCCGACCTGCTGGCGGCGGCGGTGGCGCTGTCCCCGCAGCCCTCGGCGCCGCCGGAGCCGGTGGCGGCCGACCGGCTGCGCGCCATCTTCTTCATGCTGTCGCCGGGGGAGAAGGCGCCCGACCCGGCCGGCCTCAAGGTCCGCGTCACCTTCCGCGACGGGCGGCAGGTGGCGGGCTTCAGCCGCGACTACGACCCGGAGGCGGCCGGCTTCTTCATGGTCCCGGCCGAGAGCCGCACCAACACCGCGCGCATCTGGATCTACCGGAGCGCGGTGCGGCAGGTGTCGGTCTCGTAGATCCCCGGCGGCCCCGCTCAGTTCATCCAGCGCGGCGGCTCGTCCTTCCCGCCGCGCTTCACCACCTGCAGGTGGCGGGCGCGGCGGCGCATGCGGCGCTGCCCCATGCGGATGCGCAGTCCCTGCCAGGCGCCCCGCAGCGAGAGGCCGCGCGACCAGGCCAGCATCAGCCCCTCCGCCGCGAGGTGGGGCAGGTAGGCGGCGAAGCCGGTGAACGCGGCGAAGAGGACGGTCATCCCCACCGTCAGCCAGGCCAGGCCGCGGCCGCTCACCGGGAGCAGGAAGTTGAAGAGGATCTGGCGATCCGGGTGGAGCAGCCCCCAGGCCACCAGCAGGCCGGAGAGGACCGCCCAGGGGCCGCCGTAGGCGGCGGGGCCGAGCGCCGGCAGGGCGAGCGAGAGCAGGACCGGCACGGCGCCGGCGGCCGCGCCCAGCACCAGCCAGGTGACGGCCAGGCGGCGCCCGCCCCAGGCCCAGGCCAGGTCGCGGCCGAACCAGTAGAGGGTGAGCCCGCCGAAGAGCAGCGACACCGGGTCGCGCTCCACGAAGCTCCAGGTGAGGAGCCGCCAGGCCTCCCCGCCGAGGACCAGCTCGGGGACCAGCAGCGCCGCGCCGCCGAGCCCGGTGAGGCGGCCGGCCAGGCTGGCGCCGAGCAGGGCCACGACGAGCCCGCCCACCACCGGCGGCATCCGGCCGCCGAAGGTGAGCAGCTCGGCGATGGGGGAGCCGCGCCGCATGGCCTCAGCCGAGCGCCTCGACGGCGACGGCGATGCCCTGCCCGCCGCCGATGCAGGCGCCGCCCAGGCCGTGCCGGGCGCCGCGCCGGCGCAGCTCGTGGATGAGGTGGGCGGTGATGCGCGCGCCGCTGGCGCCCAGCGGGTGTCCCATCGCCACGGCGCCGCCGTCCACGTTGGTGCGGTCCCGCGGCAGCCCCAGCTCCTTCTCCACCGCCAGGTACTGCGGGCTGAAGGCCTCGTTCACCTCGAAGAGGTCGAAGTCGGAGAGGCGGGCGCCGGCCCGCTCCATCGCCAGGCGGAAGGCCGGGGCCGGCCCGATGCCCATCACCGTCGGGTCCACGGCGGCGGTGCCCCACTGGACGAGCCGCGCCAGCGGCCGCAGCCCCCTGCGGTCCGCGAAGGCCCGCGTGGCCATCACCAGGGCGCCGGCGCCGTCGGCCACGCCGCTGGCGGCCCCGGCGTGGACCAGCCCGTCCTTCTGGAAGATGGGCTTCAGCTTCGCCAGGGTCTCCCGGGTGGTCTCGGGCCGCGGGTGCTCGTCGCGGTCGAAGGCCGCCGGCCCCTTGCGCGTCGTCACCTCCACCGGCGCGATCTCCTCGCGGAAGCGGCCGGCGTCGCGGGCGGCGGCGTAGCGCTGCTGGGTGAGGACGCTGTACTCGTCCACCTGCTCGCGGGTGATGCCGTACCGCGCGGCCAGCTTCTCGGCGGTGAGGGCCATGGGCAGGCCGGCCCAGCTGTCGGTGAGGGCGTTGCCGAGCATGTCCTCGACCGGCGGGGCCTTCAGGAACCCGTGGCCCCAGCGGGTGCCGCGCATCACCAGCGGCGCCTCGCTCATCGACTCGGTGCCCCCCACCAGCACCGCCTCCGCCTGGCCGGTGCCGAGCAGCATCGCCCCCTGCACCACCGCCTCGAAGCCGGAGCCGCAGAGCCGGTTCACGGTGAGCGCGGGGGTGGCGATGGGCAGGCCGGCGCGCAGCCCCACGTGGCGAGCCAGGTAGATGGCGTCGGGGCTGGTCTGCATCACGTTCCCGAAGACCACGTGGCCCACCTCCTCCGGGGCCACCCCGGAGGCCGCCAGCGCGGCCCGGGCGGCGGCCACGCCCAGGTCGGTGGCGGACAGGTCCTTGAGGCTCCCGCCGAAGGTCCCGAAGGCGGTGCGCTTGGCGGAGAGGAAGACGATCTCGACGGGCAGGGCGGGGTGCATGGGATCCTCGGGTCAGGAGCGGAGCGCCGCCAGCCGCCAGAGGCTGGCGGCGAGGAGGAGCAGGGCGACGGCGGCGGTGAGGAAGCTCGGCAGGGCGCGGCGGCGGTCCAGGGGGCCGGCGCCGCGCGCCAGCAGCGGCCGGGCCCGGCCGGCGTGCCGGACGAGCATCAGGACCGCGAAGCCCGCCGCCAGCAGGTTCAGGGCCATCGGCGCCTAGGCCTTGGCCTCGCCCGCCGCGGGCGCCTCGCCCGCCTCCTCCGGCTTCTTCTTGCCCAGGAAGCGGGCCAGGAGGATCCCGATCTCGTAGAAGAGGATCATCGGGATGGCCATCAGCGCCAGGTTGAAGGGGTCGCCGGTGGGCGTCACCACCGCGGCGACGAGGGTGTTCACCACGATGGCGTGGCGCCGGTACTTCGCCAGGAACCGGTAGTCCACCAGGCCGATCATCGACAGGAAGGCGATGATCACCGGGACCTCGAAGATGATCCCGAAGCCCAGCAGCATCGCCAGCACCAGGGTGAGCTGCTCGCGCATGGTGAGCAGGGCCCGCATGTCGGGCCCGGCGATGGCCGCCAGCGCCGGGAAGGCGTACGGCATCACCAGGAAGTAGCAGAAGGCCGCGCCGGAGTAGAACAGCAACGTCCCAAAGGCCAGGAAGGGCACCACCATCTTCTTCTCGCGGCGGTAGAGGCCGGGCGCCACGAACTGCCAGAGCTGCCAGAGCACCCAGGGGGCCGAGACGAAGACGCCGCCGTACAGCGCCACCTTCAGGTAGACCAGGAAGGGCTCGAGGTAGCTGGTGTAGTTGAGGGCCTGCTGCCCCTCCGGCAGCGACCGGATCACCGGCCGCATCACCCAGCGGAAGATGTCCTCGGAGAAGACGCCGACCGCGGCCATCCCCACCGCCACCCCCAGCAGGGCGTGGATGAGCCGGGTGCGCAGCTCCTTCAGGTGGTCCCAGAAGCTGGCCCGGACCTCTCCCTCGGGCTCGGTCGGCGTCTCCGGATCCGCCGGCGGAGCGGCCGGCTCGGTCACGGCGCCTTCCCCTCCGCGGGGCGTTGCGGAGCGGGCTCGGGAGCGACCCGGGCCGCGCCGCCGGGCGCGCCCGGCTCGGCCAGCGCCGCCTCCAGCCCGGGGACGTTGTCGGCGGTCGCGGCCGGGGCGTCACCCGCCGGGGCCGGCACCGCGCCCGGCGGGACCAGCGGCGGGGCCTCGGTCGCCGCGGCCGGCAGCGCCGGATCGGCCCGGCGGGGGGGCGAGGGCCGGGGATCACCGTACAGCTCCCCCTCGAACTGCGACTTCAGGTCGTCGGTCGCCTTCTTGAACTCGCGCAGGCCCTTGCCCAGCTGCTTGGCCGCGTCGGGGAGCCGCTGCGGGCCGAGCAGGACCAGCGCCAGGATCAGGATGACGACGATCTCGGGGAATCCCAGGCCGAACATTCGCCCGATCTATAGCACGGGGGCCGGGCAGGCGCCGTCCGTCAGGTCCGGAAGCGCCTCACCTCGGAGCGCAGGACCTCGGCCTGCCGGGCCAGGTCCTGGATGGCCGCCTCCAGCTCGTGGACCGCCCCGGTCTGGGCCTCGGCCACCTCCTTGATCTCCCGGACCGCCCCCAGCACCGCCTCCGCCTCCCGGGTCTGCTCCCGCTGGGCCCGGTTCAGCTGGTTCGCCATCTCCCCGATCGACTCGATCGACCGGGTGATCTGCTTGGAGCCGTTGGCCTGCTCCTGGCTGGAGCGCTCGACGTACTTGGTGATCACCTTCATCTTCTCGGCGCTCTTCATGATCTGCTCGCTGCCGCGCGCCTGCTCGGCGGTGGCGGTGGCGATCTGCTGCACCGTCTCGGCGATCCGGGAGATGGCCCCGGTGACGTCCTTCGAGCCGCGGGCCTGCTCCACCGTGGCGGTGGCGATGGCCTTCACCATCTGCGTGGAGCGCTGCGAGGAGGCCTGGATCTTCTTCAGCGCGGTCTCGGCCTCCAGCCCCAGCCGGACGCCCTCCTCCACGTTCTTCACGCCGCGCTCCATGGCGTGGACCGCGTTCCGGGACTCGTCCTGCACCGAGCGGATCAGCTCGGCGATCTCCTTGGTGGAGGCGCCGGTGCGCTCGGCCAGGTCCTTGATCTCGTCGGCCACCACCGCGAACCCCTTGCCGTGCTCCCCGGACTGGGCCGCCAGGATGGCGGCGTTCAGCGCCAGCAGGTTGGTCTGCTCGGCCACGTCGTCGATGACCCCCAGGATGTTGCCCACCGTGCCGATCCGCCGCCCCAGCTGCTCGATGACCGCGGCCGCCTCCTTGGAGGAGCCCTTGATCTTGTCGATGCCGGCCAGGGTGCGGCCGATGGCCTCGGCGCCCAGCTCGGCGTCCCGGCTGGCCTGCTCGGAGAGCCGGGCGGTCTCGTTGGCGTTCGACTCCACCTGGCCGATGGAGACGTTCATCCGGCTCATCGAGCTGCTGGTCTGCTCGGTGGTGGACGACAGCTGCTCCACGTTCTTGGCCACCTCCTTGATCGAGTAGGTCATCTCCTCGATGGCGGCGGTGGTCTCCCCGACGCTGCCGGCCAGCTGCCCGATGTTCTCGGCCACCTCGTCGTTGGTGGTGGCCATCTCGACGATCGAGGAGGAGGACTCCTCGGCGCCCTGGGCCAGCACCTCGACGTTCTCGGCGATCCCCTTCAGGCTCTGCAGCACCTGGCTCATCGAGCGGCCGGTCTCGGCCACGCGCGCCGAGACCGTGCCGGCGCCCTCGGCGACGGTCGCGCCGGTGCGGGTGGCCCGCTCGATCACCTGCGCCACCGCCTCGGACACGCCGCGGATGCGCTGCACCGTCTCCGCCAGGTTCCGGATGATGCGGTTCAGCGACTCGGCCACCCGGCCCAGCTCGTCGTCGGAGCGCACCTCGGCCCGGCCGGTGAGGTCCGACGCCGAGACCTTCTCCGCCAGCTCGCTCATGGCGGTGAGGGGCCGCACCACCAGGTGCCGGATCCCGAGGTGGAGCACGCCCAGCAGCACGACGGCCGCGACCACCAGGATGACGAGGATGGAGACCCGCACCCCGGTCACCACCTCCTCCACCGGGTCGGCGGAGAGGCCGGAGAGCACCCAGGCCACCGGCGGGCCCGACGGGTCGGCGGCGGGCGGCACCGGCACCGAGAGGAGGTAGAGGCCGTCGCGCTCGACGAAGGCCCCGTTCCGGCGGCCGCCGCCCGACGGGAAGGCCTGGTCCACGCGGTCGAGCCACTCGCGGCTCGCCGACTTCGCCAGGACGGTGCGGTCGGCCCGCTCGACGACGATGAAGGCGACGTCGTGGTCGCCGCCCGCCGCCTCGACCTGCCACAGGAGGTTCGCGAGCGCCTGGTTCCCGTCGGGCGCGTCCTGGCGGGCGACGGCGGCCGCCGCCAGCGTGGCGATCATCCCCATCTCGCCGCGGGCGTGGCGCTCCACCGAGGCCTCGGCGGCCCGGCGCACCACCCGCTCCAGCGTGAAGGCGGTGACCAGGAAGGTGAGCGCCAGGAAGAGCGCGAAGACCAGGCGGAGCGACGCCTTGAGGCCGAGCTTCTCGATCTGTCGCAGCATGTCCCCGGGCTCTCGGCGGCGGTGTGGGAAAGCGCCCGGAGTTCCGGGCGGTTGCGATTCCTGGATGCTACGGGCCACCCGGTGGGGGGTCAAGGATCCGGCGGGTCGCCGGGCTCATTCGCCGAAGAGGTCGCGCACCTCGATGCGCGGCTTGCCGGCGTCCTCGGCGACGGGCTGGGCCTCCGTCTTGAAGGGCTCGACCACGCCCTGGTCCAGCCCGTCCACCGGCCGTCCGGTGGCCGGGTCGATGCGCACGAAGGCGATGCCGGCGGGGATCGGGAACTCCGGCTCGGGCCGGTCGCGCAGCGCCGCCTGCATGGTGGCGAGCCAGATGGGCAGCGCCGCGCGGCCCCCGGTCTCGTAGCGGCCCAGCGGCGTCTCGTTCTTGTCGTACCCGAGCCACACCCCGGTGAAGAGGTCGCGGGTGAAGCCCAGGAACCAGGTGTCGAAGGAGTCGTTGGTGGTCCCGGTCTTGCCGGCGGCCGGCTTGCCGAGCCGCGCCGCCTGGGCGCCGGTGCCGACGGTGGCCACCTCCTGCATGAGGTGGACGGTGATGTAGGCGCTGCGCTCGTCCATGACCCGCTCGCGCGGCGCCTCCACCGCGGCGGCGGCCGCCGCCAGCCGGGTGGAGAGCGGCACCCAGGGATCGGCCGGGGCGGTGTGGTCCTCGAGCACCCGCCCGTCCCGGTCCAGCACCCGCTTCACGAAGGTGGAGCGGCGCTTCTCCCCGTAGCGGTCGAGCAGCGCGTAGACCTGGCCCAGGTCCCAGAGGGTGGTGCAGGAGGAGCCGATGGCGCTCCCCAGCTCCCGCTTCACCGGGGTGGTGAGGCCCAGGATCCGGGCCCACTCCACCAGCCGGTCCACGCCCAGCGCCGCGGCGACCTTCACCGCCGGGATGTTCATGGAGTGGACCAGGGCGTCGCGCAGGGTGACGTCCCCCTTGAAGCTCTGGCCGAAGTTCTCCGGCTTCCAGGAGACCCCCGACGACTCGTCCCGGTAGACGATGGGGGCGTCGGTGAGCAGCGTGGCCGGGGAGTAGCCGAGCTTGTCGATGGCCGCGGAGTAGACGATGGGCTTGAAGGCGCTGCCGGGCTGGCGGCAGGCCTGGAAGGCCCGGTTGAACTCGCTGGCCTCGAAGTCGTAGCCGCCCACCATCGCGGCCACGTACCCGGTGAAGGGCTCGATCGAGACCAGCGCCCCCTGGAGGCGGGGCTCCTGCTCCAGCGAGAGCAGCAGCGGCGCCTCGGGCACCTGGGCCCGGGCCTCGGCGGAGCGGCCCGCCTCCCGGGCCAGGAGCTCCTTGCGCTCCACCCGGCGCACCAGGATCACGTCGCCGGGGGCCAGGGCGGTGGAGACGCGGGAGATCAGGGCGTCGGGGTACCAGACCTCGGGGTTGGGCCGGCGGGCCCAGCGCATCCCGGAGATGGGGAGCAGCCCCGCCTCCTCGCCCACCGCCACCTGCGCGGCGCCGGCCCGGTCGTCCACCGCCGTCACCAGCCCGACGGCGTAGTCGCCGACCCGCAGGCTGCCCCGGGGCCAGGCGCGCGCCAGGCGGCCCAGCAGCTCGTCGCGGGCGGCGCCGGCCACCTGGGCCACCGGGCCGTAGTAGCCCTGGCGGTGGTCCACCTCCATCAGCCCCTGGAGCATGGCGGCCTGGGCGCCGCGCTGGACCTCCAGCGCCATCCCGGTCTCCACGCGCAGGCCGTCCCGCAGCAGCCGGTCGTTGCCGTACCGCTCCACCACCTGGCGGCGGACCTGCTCGACGTAGAACGGGGCGGTCTCGCGGAAGGGGTCGTCGACCTCGAAGACGCGGACCTCGGCCTCCTCGGCCGCCTTCCGCTCCGCGGCGGTGATGTACCCGTCCTCGAACATCCGCCGCAGCACGTAGCGGCGGCGGTTCCGGGCCGCCTCGGGGTTCACGAAGGGGGAGTAGCGCGTCGGCGCCTGGGGCAGGCCGGCGATCAGCGCCGCCTCGGCCAGGGTGAGCTCCTCGACGTTCTTCCGGTAGTAGTTCTCCGCGGCGCTCTGCACCCCGTAGCTGTGGTGGCCCAGGTAGACGCCGTTCAGGTAGAGGAAGAGGATCTCCTCCTTGGTGAAGGCGGCCTCGAGCCGCGTCGCCAGGATCAGCTCCCGGATCTTCCGGCGCAGGTTGCGCCTGGTGCCCTCGGCGAAGCCCTCGGCCGAGACCAGCAGCGACTTGGCGGTCTGCTGGGTGATGGTGGAGCCGCCCTGCATCTTGCGGCGCAGCAGGTAGGTGTTCACCGCGGCGCGCAGCGTGCCGAGCAGGTCCACGCCGTGGTGCTCGAAGAAGGACTGGTCCTCGGAGGCGACGAAGGCCTGGATCAGCCGGCGGGGGATGCGCTCGTACGGCACCACCTTGCGCCGCTCCACGAAGAACTCGCCGACCAGCTGGCCGTCGGCCGACAGCACCTCGGTGACGATCGGCGGGCGGTACTCGGCCAGCGAGGGGATCGAGGGCAGGCCGCGGGAGAAGTGGATCCAGAGGACGGCGCCGGCGCCCGCGGCGAGCAGCGCCAGCGCCAGGCCGGCCGCCGTGCCCCAGAGGAGGAGGCGCGCCCAGAGGGGCCGCGGCGGGCGCGTCGCGGCGGCGGGACCGGCGGGGCCCGGCCCGCCCTCGGGCCCCGTGGGGAGCGATTCGCCGGGCATGGAGCGACGAATCTACGCGCCGCGCCCCGGCGCCGCAACGAGGCGCGGGCGGGTCAGGACCGGTGCGCCGGTCCCCGGGCCGGCGGCTCGCCCGGCGCCGGCAGGTTGGCCCGCTTCAGCACCTCGCGCAGCTCGGCCGGGAGGGGCGCGGCGAGATCCAGGCGCCGCCCGCCCAGCGGGTGCGGCAGCGAGAGCTTCCAGGCGTGCAGGAACATCCGGTCGAGCCCCCAGCGCTGGCGCGCCGACCGGTTGAAGGGGAAGTCGCCGTGGCGCCGGTCGCCCGCCACCGGGTGGCCCACCGCCTGGAGGTGGCGCCGGATCTGGTGGGTGCGGCCGGTCTCGATGCGCACCGAGAGCAGCGAGGCCTCCTTCATCGACCCCAGCACCTGGTAGTGGGTGACCGCCTCCTGGAAGTTCACGCCGCGCCGCTCCCTCGACCGCGCCGTCTGCTCGTGCTCGGAGAGCGGCAGGTCGATGGTGCCGCTCTCGCGCGGCATCTTCCCCTTCACCAGCGCGAGGTAGCTCTTCCGCACCTCCGCGCCGTCGGTGAAGATGGCGGTGAGCCCCGACATCGCCTTGCGGCTCTTCGCCACCAGCACGACGCCGCTGGTCTCCCGGTCGAGCCGGTGGGCCGGGCTGGGCTTGAACTCGGTGGGGGGGAGATCGGCCGGGACCCGGAGGTAGGCGCGGGCCTCCTCCACCAGCGTGCTGCCCTCGATGCCGGTCCCGGGGTGGGCGGCAAGCCCCGCCGGCTTGTCCACCGCCAGCACCGCCTCGTCCTCGAAGAGGACGCCGAAGCGGGGCCCGCCGCGGGCCGGGGCCCCGCCGCCCGGCGCCGGCGCGGCGAGCAGCCGCTCCCCGTCGCCGCGGATCGCCACCAGGTCCCCCTCGGCCAGGAGCTGCTCGGCGCGCCCGCGCTGGCCGTTCACGCGCACCTTGCGGGTGCGCAGCATCTTGAAGACGTGGGAGAGGGGGACGTCGCGCAGCGCGCGCCGGACGTACTTGTCGAGCCGCTGCCCGGCGGCGTCGGCGGAGACCTTGAACTCGAGCACGGCCCCTTTCTACAGCAACTCGAGCTGCTGGCGCTCCTCGAGCGGCTCGGCCCGGATGCCCTCGGCCCGCAGCGCCGCCGCCAGCTCGGCGGCGTGGCCGTGCACGGTGAAGATCCGGCGCGCCCCGGTGGCCCGGGCGTAGCGCAGCAGCGCCGGGAAGTCGGCGTGGTCGGAGAGCGGGAAGGCGGCGTCCATGGCGCGGTAGCGGAAGCGGCTCCCCTCCACCGCCCAGCCGGTGAGCACCGCGGTGCGCCGGCCGCGGATGCGGAGGATGGCGGCGCTGCGGGCCAGGTGGGGCGGGGCCACCACCACCTCCCCCGGAGCCGGCCCCTCCGGGCCCAGCGCCCGGACCCCGTCGAGCGCCACGCCCTGGGCCTCGTAGACCCGGTTCACGGCGTGGACCATGGGGTGGGCGCGGCAGGGGTAGCCCTCGCCGGCGAGGTACTTCAGGATCTCCTGGGCCTTGCCGAGGGCGTAGCCGAAGAGCACCGGGACGGCGCCGTCGGCGAGCGCGTCGTCGACGAAGCGCTTCACGTCCGCCAGCACCTCGGCCTTGGGCGGGAAGACGTAGCGCGGCGCCCCGAAGGTGGACTCCAGCACCAGGGTGTCGCACTCCACCACCTCGGCGGCCTCGGCGGTGAGGGTCGGCTCCAGGCAGAGGTCGCCCGAGTAGCCCACCGCGTGGCCGTCGCGGGAGAGCCGGATCTGCGCCGAGCCCAGCACGTGCCCGGCCGGGAACAGCTCCACGGTGAGGTCGCCGATGCCGAAGGGCTCGCGGTAGCCGGCCGGCAGCCACTCCCCCTTGCCGGGCCGGCCCAGCCGGTGCTCCATCAGCGCCAGGGTGGCGCGGGTGGCGATGGTCCGGTCGTGGCGGCCGATGTGGTCGCCGTGGGCGTGGGAGACGAAGGCGCAGGGGGCGCGGCGCCGGGCGTCGAGCCACAGGCCGCTCCCGGGGACGTGCAGCTCCCCCTTGCGCAGCTCGATGGGCACCCGGGCCATGGCCCGGGTTCTAACCTAGTCGGCTGACAGGGGCCGCCAGCGCGCCTGGAGGGCGTTCCCCACCTCCCCCACCACCACCCCCAGGACGATCAGGCCGCCCCCGAAGAGGTGCGAGGTGCCGAGCACCTCGCCGCCGAAGGCCCAGGAGAAGAGCGAGGCGGTGACCGGCTCCAGCGAGTAGATGAGCGCCGCCCGGACCGCGCTGGTGCGGCGCTGCGCCCAGTTCATCACGAAGAAGGCGCCGGCCGTCATCGCCAGCCCCAGGAACAGCGCGGTGGCCCAGAACCCGCCGCCGCCGCCGAACCGCGGCGGCTCCAGCGGCAGGAGCAGCGCCGAGGCGGCGAAGGTGACGGCGATCTGCGTGAAGGTGAGCGGCACCAGGCCGTGGCGCGGGCTGAATTCGCCGGTCCAGACGATCTGGTAGGCGTAGGCGACGGCGCACCCCAGGGTGAGGAGGTCCCCGAGGCGGGCCGACTCGCCCAGGGCCTCCCGGTAGAGGAAGCCCAGGCCGGCCACGGCCAGGACCACGCCCACCCAGGCGGAGGCCCGCACCCGGCGCCCGTGGAGGAAGCGGGCCAGGAAGGGCACGAAGAGCACCGCCAGCGAGGTGAGGAAGGCGGAGCGGGAGGGCGTGGTGTGGCGCAGCCCCAGGGTCTGCAGGGCGAAGCCGGCGGCCATCGCCAGCCCCAGCTTCAGCCCGTCGCGCCACAGGCCCGGCGTCACCCGGTCCCGCCGCCAGGCCCAGGCGGCGCCGACCGCGGCCGCCGCCAGCCCGAAGCGCAGGAGCAGGAAGAGGCCCGTCGAGGTTCCGTCCAGGGCGTTCTTCACCAGGAGGAAGGTCGTCCCCCACAGGACGGTGAGCAGGAGGAGCGCCAGGTCGGCCACGGGCCGCCCTTTCTAGCAGAAGCGCCGGCGGCGCGCCCGGGCGCGCGCCGCGGCTAGGGGCGGGGCGCGCGCCGGTGGACCCGGATGTTGAGCATCTCCACCGCGAAGCTGAAGGCCATGGCGAAGTAGACGTAGCCCCGGTCGATGTGGCCGCCGACGGCCTCGGCGACCAGCAGGACGCCGATGAGCAGCAGGAAGGACAGGGCCAGCATCTTCATCGTCGGGTGGCGCTCCACGAAGCGGGCCACCGTCCCGGCGAAGAGCACCATCGCCCCGACCGCCAGGACCATGGCGGCCACCATCACCGCCAGGTGGCCCGCCATGCCCACCGCGGTGATCACCGAGTCGAGCGAGAAGACCACGTCGAGGAGCGCGATCTGCAGGAGCACGCCCACGAAGGAGGCCGAGCCGGCGGAGGCCGCGGCCGGGTCCGCCGGCCCCTCCTCCAGCTTCTGGTGGATCTCGAAGGTGGCCTTGCCGAGCAGGAACAGGCCGCCGGCCCCGAGGATGAGGTCGCGGCCGGTGAAGCCGCGCCCCAGGAGCGTGAACAGGACCCGGGTGAGCCCCATGAGCCAGGTGATGGCGAACAGCAGCAGCAGCCGCGTCCCCAGCGCCAGGACCAGCCCCAGCCGGCGCGCCCGCGGCTGCCGCTCCGCCGGGAGCTTCC
>JAJZTO010000410.1 GCA_021848865.1 Myxococcales bacterium | reverse complement strand
GATCTCCGGTGGCGCGGGCCCGCGGGACCACGGTCGAGGTGCGCGACCTGTTCTTCAACACCCCGGCCCGGCGGAAGTTCATGCGGGCCCCGCCCACCGAGGCGGGCCACGTCACCGAGGCGGTGGTGCGGCTGATGCTCGCCCGCCCCGAGGTCGGCTTCACGCTGCGCTCCGGGGGCCGGCTGGTGGTGGCCTCGCCGCCGGGCGCGCCGCTCGCCGAGCGCGTCGGCTCGGCCATCGGCCGCGAGGCCGCCCGCAAGCTGGTGGAGGTCGCCGGGGGCCGCGGCGACGTCCGCGTCCGGGCGCTCCTCACCTCGCCCGACCACTCCGAGGCCACCGGGCGTGGCCTCTACCTCTTCGTGAACGGCCGCTTCGTCCGGGACCGCGCCACCACCTACGCGCTGCTGCGCGCCTACGCGGAGAGCCTGCCCACCGGCCGCTGGCCGGCGGGCGTGCTCTTCGTCGAGCTGCCGCTCGACCGGGTGGACGTGAACGTGCACCCGCAGAAGCTGGAGGTGCGCTTCGCCGACGCTCGCTCGGTGCACGACGCGGTCTTCCACGCCGTCGCCGAGGGGCTGAAGACCGCCCCCTGGCTGCGCCACGGCCCGCCGGCGGCTCCGGCCGGGGCTGCCCTGCCGCCGGTGCCGGTGGCCGGCGAGCAGGTGGCGGAGCTGCTGGAGCGGGCCCGGGCCGCCGGCGCCACGGAGGCCACCGCGCTCCCGCCCGACGCCGCCTCCCCGGCCTTCGCCTTCCGGCTCGCCGGGGAGCTTCCGCCCGGCGCCGCGCCTGCCGCCGGGCCCGGCTACTTCGGGACGCTGCGCTACGTCGGCCAGCACGCCCGCACCTACCTCCTCTGCGAGGCGCCCGCCGGCGGCCTGGTGATCATCGACCAGCACGCCAGCCACGAGCGGATCCTCTTCCATCGCCTGCGGGAAGCCTGGCGGGCGCGGCGCATCGCGGTCCAGCCGCTGCTGCTGCCGCAGGTGGTGCAGATCCCGGCCTCGGCCGCCCGGGCGCTGGAGGGCGGGCTCGCGGAGCTGGTCCGGCTCGGGATCGAGGTGGAGCCCTTCGGCGGCGACGCCTTCGCGGTGAAGGGGCTGCCGGCGGCGCTGGCCGGCGTGGACGCGGCCGCGCTGCTCACCGACCTGGCGCAGCAGCTGGAGCAGGTGGAGCAGGGCAGCGCCGCCGAGGAGGCCTGGCACGACCTGCTCGCCACCATGGCGTGCCACAGCGCCGTCCGCGCCCACCAGGATCTCTCGGACGAGGAGGCGCGGTCCCTGCTCGACCAGCTGGACGCCGTGGACTTCAAGGCGCGCTGCCCGCACGGGCGGCCGGTGGTCTTCGAGCTCTCCCTCGCCGACCTCGAACGGCGCGTCGGCCGGCGGTAGCGGTCGAAGGCAAAAAAAATGAAGCGCAACGGGCAGGTCTTGAGAGGTGCGGGGGGGTCCCCTCGACGACCGCGTTGCGCTTCGGGGCGGTCGATGAGCAAGGCGCGGGCCACGGAAGGGTATAAGTAAAACAACAATGAGATCCGGTTGTTCCAACGCATGGCGCCGCCGGAGCCTTGGAATGCGCATTTCAGGCGTGCACCGTGGATTGCAGGACTGAAATGCAGTGTCGGTGGCCTGCCCAGGGGTGGACGGAGCCATGGGTCGGTGGCACATTGCCGGCGTGCCCGGCCGCGACCCGCGCTTCCGGCCCTATCGCGTCGCGATGTGGGTCGCCTACTTCGCCGCCGCGCTACTGGGCATCGGCATCCTGATCTTCAACGTGGCGAGGAACCTCCGCGGGCCGGCCCGACCCCCGCCGGCCGGCGCGCTGCCCACCCGGGCGGCCCTGCGGCTCTGCCTGGTCGACCTGGAGGGGCTGTACCGGGAGCAGAACCAGCGCGCCTGGGCGCTGGGATCGGAGTTCGAGGGGCCGGATCCGCTCGGCACCTGGAACGCCTGGGCGCGCAAGTGGGAGCGCGAGGTGGACGACCTCGGCGACCGCTGCCGGCTCGACGCCACCGACAAGGGGGAGGGGCACCGCGAGCGCACCGAGCTGGCGGCGGCCCGGGACGCGATGCTGGCGCTGCACCGCGCCTACCAGGCGCAGGTGAACCGCTTCGCGCAGGAGGAGGGCGACCTGGCCAACGCCGCGGCCGAGGCCCTGGCCCACGCGCGCCAGGCGGTGGGGGAGGCGAGGTAGCTCAGGGGCAGGGCGCGCCCGCCACCGGGACGAAGAGCCAGCGGAAGACCTGGACCTCGTACCCCGGCGCCGGTGCGCGGTTGATGGGCGTTGCGGGCGGGTTGGTGACGGGCGCGAAGCCGTTCGAGACCACCAGCTCGAGCAGGTGCGAGGTCGTGCCCGTCGCCGGGCTGATGCCCGCGCTCGGCCAGTAGGAGAGGTCTGGCACCGGGCGGCGGTTCAGGGGCTGGACCGTCGGCGGGGGGAGGCTCTCGGTACCGACATAGAGCGGGTTCGCGGTGGACCCGGTCTGCTGGTAGTCCTCGAACCAGCGGAAGCTCGCGACCTCCTCGGTGTTGTCGTCGATCACCGCCACGCGGACGGTGAATTTGGGCGGGGGCGGCCCGGTGCAGGTCGGGTCGTACGGGACGACGCCGTCGAGGGTCCCCACGGTCCCGGCGGCGGCGGCCTCCACGACGATCCGGGGTGGCGTGACGGTGCCCCCGGCGGTCTTGGAGACCTCCGCGAGCGGCTGGGGGATGGGGCAGCCGGCGAGCCAGGGGAGCGCCGCCAGCAGCAGGGCCGCGGGACGGTTCACGGCGTCTCCTCCCCGCCCGGCGCGCCGGCGTCGCCGCCCTCGGGCGGCGGCTCGGCGCCGGGCTCGCGCCCCCGGCGCTCCGCCTCCAGGCGCTCCAGGTGGCGGAACACGGTCCGCGGGTCCACGCCCAGCTCCTTGGCGGTCTTGGTGCGGTTCCCGCCGTTCC
>JAJZTO010000409.1 GCA_021848865.1 Myxococcales bacterium | reverse complement strand
CCGATCTGGAGGGCGTGGGCCCCCTCGAGCCGCAGCGAGCGGATCGCCGGCCGCTCGGCGGTGCCCTTCACCGAGAGGCAGCCCGCGGCCAGGAGGGCCGCGAGGAGCAGGGCCGGGCCGCGGGCGGGGGAGGGGCCTCTCGCCATGGGTGCCGATCATGGCACGGATCGGCCGTGCTATCTTGCGCACCGCGCATGGGCGGCTACGAGTTCCTGAACGGCTTCTTCGACCAGATCGTCGTCATCTCGCTGCGGCGCGCCACCGAGCGCCACCCCCGGATCGAGGAGCGGCTGCGCGGGCTGCGCTACGAGATCCTCTGGGGCACCGACAAGAACGACATGGACCTGGCCGCCCTGGAGCGCTCCGGGGCCTGGAGCCCGGCGCGCGCCCGCCAGGTCCACCGCAACTCCAAGCTGATGGCGCCGGGCCACGTCGGCTGCGCCTTCTCCCACCGCGCCGTCTGGCAGGCCATCGTCGACCACGGCTGGCAGCGGACCCTGATCTTCGAGGACGACGTCCTGCCGCGGCCCGAGGCGCGCGGCCCGCTGGTGGAGCAGGCGCTCGGCGAGCTGCCGCCCGGCTGGGACCTCGTCTACCTCGGCTACGAGCACGGTGAGGTGACGCGCCCCTGGGACCGGGTGAAGCAGGCGAGCTACCTGCTCTTCTCGGCGCTGCGGCTCATCAAGTGGACGCCGCGCCAGGTGCTGGGCCTCCACCCCTCGCCCTTCTCGCCGCACCTGCGCCGGGCCGGCAAGCACCACGGCGCCCACGCCTACGGCGTCACCCAGCGCTGCGCCCGCATCCTGCTCGAGGCGCAGACGCCGGTCGCCTGGATGGCCGACCAGCTGCTGCTCCACCTGGCCATCGGCCGCGACGTCGAGGCCTTCCTCACCGAGCCCAAGTTCTTCGACCAGGACAGCCTGCAGGGGACGACGCAGACCTACACGACCTGAGGCGGCCGCGTCCCGGGCGGCGCCGGGAGGGGCGCGCCCCGGCCGGCTGGGGCGTGTGGGCGCGCCGCCCACCCGGCGGTCCGCGGCGCCGCTGCGTCACACGATCGCGCGGCGGGCGCGTCGCGGGAGGGCGCGCTACCCTTCCCGCATCCATGGTCTCCCTGGGCGGGCACCGGCGCATCCTGGTCATCGACGACGACGCCGCCATGCGCGAGGCGCTGGAGGAGGTCCTGGTGGAGCTGGGCGTCGAGGTGGTGGCCGCCGCCGACGGGCTGGAGGGGCTGGCCCGGCTCCGGGACGGGGCCCGCTTCTCGGCGGCGCTGGTGGACATGAAGATGCCGCGGCTCGACGGCGAGGGCTTCCTGCGGGCGGTCCGCGCCGATCCGCTCCTCCAGGACCTGCCGGTGGTGACCATGACCGGGGACGACGCCGAGCCGCCGCTCGACGTCTCCGCCTGGCTGCACAAGCCCTTCGATCTCGACGCCCTGGCCCGCATCCTGGCGTCGCTCTGCGAGTGACCGGGGCCCCGGGCCGGGGCAGAATGGCCGGGCATGACGCCCCCCGTGCTGGCCGCCGTCCGCCCCTGGCTGGAGCGGTTCCTGCCCGCGCCGCTCCTCGAGGAGGGGCCGCGCGGGCTCGCCTGGTGGCAGTGGCTGGGCGTGCCGGTGGCGGCGCTCCTGGCGGTGGCGCTGGGCGCGCTGCTGGGCCTCCTCTCCCGGCGGCTGCTGGCGCGCCTGGCCCGGGGTCCGGACGGGGAGCGGGCCCGGCAGGTGGTGTCGCGCCTGCGCGGGCCGCTCTTCCTCTTCTGGTGCCTGGTGGCGGCGGGCCTGCTGAAGCGGTCCCTCGACCTCCCGGCCGACCTCTCCTCCGACGTGGCCGACGCGCTGCGGGCCGGGACCACCGTGGCGCTGTTCTGGGGCGCGCTGCGGTCGGTGGACGCGGCGCTGCGCTGGGCCGCCGACTCGCCCTGGGGCCGGACCCACGTCCAGGGCGCGTCGATGCTGCCGAGCCTGCGGCGCGCCACCAAGGTGGCGGTGGTGGCGCTGGGCGCGGTGGCGGTGCTGGCGCAGGTGGGCTACCCGGTCGGCAGCCTGCTGGCGGGCCTGGGGCTGGGCGGCCTGGCGGTGGCGCTGGCGGCGCAGAAGACGGTGGAGAACCTCATCGGCTCGGTGACCATCGGCCTGGACGTGCCCTTCAAGGCGGGCGACTGGATCCGCGCCGAGGGGGTCGAGGGGACGGTGGAGGCCATCGGCCTGCGCTCCACGCGGCTGCGCACCCTGGACCGCACCGTGGTCACCATCCCCAACGGCAAGCTGGCCGACTCCAGGGTGGAGAGCTTCGGGCCGCGCGACCGGATCCGGCTGCAGTGCACGCTCTCGCTGCGCATCGGGACCGGCGCCGCCCAGCTGCGCGAGGTGCTGGCCGGCGTGGAGCGGGCGGTGCGCGCGGCGCCGCGCGTCTGGGGCGAGGACGTCCAGGTGCGGCTGGTGGGGCTCGGCGCCTGGTCGCTGGACGTGGGGGTGATGGCCTGGTTCGTGACCGCCGACTGGCAGGAGTTCCTCGCCCTGCGCCAGGAGCTGCTGCTCGCCTTCCTGGAGGTGGTGGAGCGGGCCGGGACCGGCCTCGCCTACCCGACCCAGTCCATCGAGCTCGTCGGGGAGCGCAAGAGGTGAGGGCCCGGTCCTCGCAAGCGGGAACCGGGCCCTCGGAGATGGTGGAGCTGATCGGGATCGAACCGACGACCTCTAGAGTGCGATTCTAGCGCTCTCCCAGCTGAGCTACAGCCCCACGAAGATGCCGGTCCCCGAGGTCAGGGGGCGGTTTTGTTACCGCTAGAGGGGCGAAATGTCAAAGGGATATCGTTGACCGTCGGGGCCGGAGCCCGTAAAACGGTCAGGACCCATGCGCCCGCAAGGGAAACAGCTCAGCCCGGCCGAGATCGCCGCCCTGGAGCACGCCTTCTCGTCCGACCCCACGTCGGGCGCGTGGCGCGCGC
>JAJZTO010000408.1 GCA_021848865.1 Myxococcales bacterium | reverse complement strand
CGGACCTCGCCCCGATGTGCTGGTGGCCCGCGCCCGCCGGCTCCGGTCCGACGGCGACCACGCTGGGGCCCTGGCCCGCCTCGAGCAGGCGGCGGCGCTGGCCCCGGACGACGCCGAGGTCTGCTTCGAGCTGGCCGACCTGCTGCTGGCCGACGAGGCCGACCTCGACCGGGCCAGCGCCATGCTGCTGGCCATCCCCGCCAGCCACCCGGGGCGAGACGCCGCGCTGGGGCGGGTGGCCGAGTTGCGCGGTGATCCGGGGACGGCCCAGGCTGCCTATGCCCGCCACCTGGCGGTGGTCGATGACCCGGAGATCCGGCTGCGCCGGGCCGTGGCGCTGGAGCGGCTCGGGCGCGACGTCGAGGCCATCGCCGAGCTGGAGCGGCTCCGGGCCGCCGACCCCGCCAGCTCGGTGGTGCGCGCCCGCCTGGCGGAGCGGTACGAGACGGCCGGCAGGCTGGACGAGGCCGAGGCGGAGCTGCGCGCGCTGGCGGACGCGATCCCCGGCCGACCGGAGGGGTGGCGCCGGCTGGCCGCCTTCTGTGGGCGCCACGGCCTGAACGATCGGCCGTCCTGCGCCCTGGCCAGGGCCAGGCTGGCCGGAGCGCCGGCCCAGCGCGAGCTGCGGCCGCTGCTGCCGACCGGGAGGTAGGACTCCTCCCGAGGGACGTGCCCCGAGGCGGGGCGGTCCGCGCCTTGTTCCACCGGGGGTGATGCCTCCGCGGCTCGAGCCGGACGGCGGGGCTCCTGCGAACCATGTGGTGACCTTCCTGTCTGGCGTTGAGCGGGCCAGGTCCAGGGGTGCGATCATCTTCCGGGAGGAGAGGCCTCATGGTGACCGCCACCGATCATGGCCCGGCTCCGGGGCGCCGCCGGGGAACCGCGTTCAAGGCCTGGCCGGCCTGGTGGTCGGAGTTCGTCGGAACGGCGCTCCTCGTCGGGGTCGGTTGCTCCCTGGTCATCCTGGATTTCGGCGCCTCGAGCCCGGTGGTGGCCCTCCTGCCAGACACCGACCTCCGCCGGGCCATCACCGGCTTCCTCTTCGGCGGCGTGGGAGCGCTCATCGCGGTCTCGCGAGTGGGCAAGATCAGCGGGGCGCACCTCAACCCGGTGGTGACGCTGGCCTTCTGGCTCGAGGGACGGATGAAGGGAGGCGTGGCCCTGGGCTACGTGATGGCGCAGCTGATGGGGGGCGCCCTGGGTGCGCTGCCGTTGCGGCTCTGGGGGGCGATGGGCGCGAGCGTGGCGTACGGGGCGACCGCGCCAGGCCCCGCGGGCCCGTGGGTCGCGGCGCTGGGTGAGGCCGGGGCCACCTTCTGCCTCGTGGCCGGCCTCCTCCTCTTCCTCGGCCACGCCCGCCTGCGCGGGTACACTCCCCTCCTCTTCCCGTTTCTCTATGCGTTCCTGGTGTGGGCGGAGGCGCCGCTCTCCGGTACCAGCACCAACCCGGCGCGGAGCCTCGGCCCTGGACTCGTCAGCGGTGAGCTGGGCGGCTGGTGGGCCTACCTCGCCGGGCCGCTGGCTGGAACCCTTGCGGCGGTGGCGACCCGGAGGCGCCTCCCCTGGGCGCGCTCGCTCGAGGTCGGCGTGGCCAAGGTGTTCCACTTCGGCCACGACGCCTACGGGATCTTCACCGAGAAGTCCTCACCCTCCCATCGCTCCGCATCTGGCCAGTAGAAGGTGAAGCGGATCCCGGAGCCCGGGCCGAGCCCCTCGGTGGGCAGGTCGGCCAGGTGGACACCGAGCCCGGTGTCGCGGGTCTGGACATCGCGGACCGTCCCCCAACCGTCCGCGCTCCAGTGGACGACGGCCGGCGCGAGCGTCTCCAGCCGAAGCGTCCGGCCCCGGGTCAGCTCGCGGATCTTGTGGTTGAAGCGCCAGGGCACGTGCTTCGACCTCGTGCCCCGCGCCACGTAGCGCTCCAGGGCCTGCGGCGGCGTGTCGAAGACCGCCCCGTCGGCCAGCGAGCGCACCAGCTTGAGATGCTCGGCATGGGCCCAGACGAGCGGCATGGCCGAGCCGGCCGGGCGGCCGAAGGTGAGCTCGCGCTCCGGGAGGTCGGGCGAGTCCCAGCTCTGCTCGGGCAGGAGGCCGCCGTCGCCGGCGAACGCCTCCAGGGCGGCGAGCAGCCGTTTGGCTTCCGGGAGATCACCGCGGGCCAGGGCGTAGTGAGCGCGCTCTCCGACGAGCAGCGGCCATGCCCTGCCGATCCCGGTGCCGTCGAAGGGACTGCCGTCCTCGTGCTCCCCGTAGCCGTCGCCGTTGTAGCGGTGCCAGGAGGGTCCGAAGGGCGTCTCGACCCGGAGCAGCGCGTCGATGGCCCGGACGGTGTCCAGGACCCGGGGGTCGTCTGCGGCCCGCAGGCCGAAGCGGACCAGCGCCAGGGCGTCGGTGCTGACGATGGCCTCCAACCGGCCCATCGACTCGGCGAGCGGGCGGTTCTTCAACGCCACCGTCTGGTCGCCGTCCTCGACGTCGGCGGGCGCGATGCGCACGTAGTAGCCGTCGGTGCCCGCTCGCCGGGCGAGCTCGGTGCCCCGTACGTAGAGCCAGCGCTCGATCCGGTCGTTCCAGGCGTCGGCGGTCTCTCGCAGGTACGGGGCGAGCGCCGGCTCGCCGGCGCGCTCCGCCAGGTCGGCGGCCGCCAGCAGCGCCGCGATCTCCGCCGCCAGCGTGAAGGGCGTGTAGCCTCCGTCCTCCTCCCAGCGGTCCTGTTGGGTGACCGGGCCGTTCCGCACCAGGAACGAGGCCGCCCGGCGGACCATGGGCCAGAAACCCTGCGCCGAGAGATCCCGGTCCGCGAGCGCCCCCTGACGGCGCGCCAGGTCGACGAGGAGGATGGGCAGCGCGGTCTCGTCCATACGATTGCTGACTTGGGGGCTGAAAATGGGATCGACCCGGAAAATATTCTGCCCAATATGGATAACGTGGAAGTATTTATCCGTCAGGCG
>JAJZTO010000407.1 GCA_021848865.1 Myxococcales bacterium | reverse complement strand
GCCGCTACGGGGTGCCCGCGGAGCGCGTCCTCTTCACCGGCTTCCCGCTGCCGCACGCGCTCGTCGGCGGTCCGTCCTACCCGGTGCTCCAGCGCAACCTGGCCGGCCGCCTGGTGCGGCTCGACCCGCGCCGGACCTTCCGCTCCGAGGCCGGCGGGGACGTGGCCCGGTTCCTCGGGCCGCTGCCGGCCGGGGAGGAGGGGCGGCCCCCGCTCCTCACCTTCGCGGTCGGCGGCGCGGGGGCGCAGGCGGAGCTGGCGGAGCGCTTCCTGCCCTCGCTGCGGCCGGAGATCCTGGACGGGCGGATCCGGCTGGCGCTGGTGGCCGGGACCCGGCCGGCCGTGAAGGCGCGGCTGGAGGCGGCGGTGGCGGCGGCGCGGCTGGAGGGGGCCCGGGGGAACGGCCTGGAGCTGCTGTTCGAGCCGGAGCGGGAGGCCTACTTCCGGAGCTTCAACCGCTTGCTGGCGGACACCGACCTGCTCTGGACCAAGCCGAGCGAGCTCACCTTCTTCGCGGCGCTGGGCCTCCCGGTGATCTGCGCGCCGCCGGTGGGCGTGCACGAGCGGCGCAACCGCCGCTGGGTGCGGGAGAGCGGGGCCGGGATGAAGCAGCGCGACCCCCGCTTCGCCGCGGAGTGGATCTCCGACCTGCTCGCCGACGGGCAGCTGGCCGCCGCCGCCTGGGCGGGCTACGTCCGCCTGCCCAAGGGCGGGCTCTACCGCGTCCTGGACGCGGTGCGGGGCGCCGCCGGGCCGCGCCGGTGACGGCGGGCGGACCGGGCGGCGACGGAGCGGCGACGACACGCCGCCGTCGCCGAATCCTCACCGGGATGCGACCCCGGCGCGGCGCGGTCCGTCGTAACGCTACGTCCACCAACCACGCAGCGAGGCAACGAACCGCGGCCGACCCTGACCGGACGGCCGGCGACTTCCCAAGGAGTGAAGTGTGGACTACCGAAAGATCGCAGCAGCCGTCGGCCTGGCGGCCGTAGCGGCCGTGACCCGGGCCGACGACGTCAAGGCGGTGAGCTACAAGCCCGGGGACGGCTTCTCGTTCCAGACCACCGACGACGCCTTCAAGCTCACCCTCGGCGGACGCCTCCAGGCCCAGTACGCCTACTCCGGCGTCGACGCCCAGCCCGAGCGCGTCGGCGTCAGCCAGGACGCGAGCTCGTTCAAGATCAAGCGTGCCTTCGTGTGGTTCAAGGGCAACGCCTTCACCAGGGACCTCAGCTACAAGATCCAGGCGGACTTCTCGGCCTCCTTCCCGCTCCTCGACGCCTGGATGAACTACCGGCTCGCCGACGAGTTCCAGCTCGAGGCCGGCCAGGACATCGTGCCCTTCTCGCGGCAGGCCCTGAACTCGTCGGCCACGTACCAGTTCATCGAGCGCGCCACGCCGGTCGACTACTACATCCCGCTCTACGACATGGGCGCGATGGTGAACGGGAAGATCGCCAAGGGGCTCGCCTACTACAGCGTCGGGATCTTCAACGGGCAGGGGGTGAACCAGGCGCGGAGCACGCCGAACTCCGCCGTGAACCTCCGGGCGGTCGTGAACCCGCTCGGCGACTTCTCCTACGCCGAGACCGACGTGGACGGCACCCCGAACCCGCTCCTCTCCATCGGCGCCAGCTACTTCATGAACAAGGTCGCCTACGGCACCGCCGCCGACGCGCTGACCGGCTCCAACTACCAGAAGGGCTTCCTGAAGCCCCTGGCCGGCCTGCCGGGTGTCGACTCGAGCGGCGCGACCCTCGCCGAGGACGTCGCGAAGGTCGGCATGGTCGAGGTCGATGCGGCCTTCAAGTGGATGGGGCTCTACGCCCAGGGCGAGTACTTCCTGGCGAGCGCCGAGGCCGCGAAGACCGTCAATCCCGTCGGGTACGGCGGCCCCCTGGGCGACGCCGGCGGCAAGCGCAAGCTGAAGTCCTCCGGCTACTACGTCCAGGCCGGCTACATGGTGCTGCCGAGGACCCTGGAGCTCGCGGTGCGCTACGGGGCCTACGATCCCAACACCACCAGCTGGGAGACGCCCACCGACACGAGCGCCCAGCACGACCAGCGGACCGAGCTCTCGGGCGGCGTGAACTACTACCTCTACAAGCACGGCTTCAAGCTCCAGGCCACGGTGTCCTCGCTCGGTCGCGAGGAGAGGAGCCTGGCGGCCGGCGCCGCGCCGACCGCCTATCGGAAGCTGAACGACCTGGTCGGGCGCGTGCAGGCGCAGGTCCTCTTCTAGCCAGCTCGAAGCGGGTGGGTGCAGCACCGGGGCGCCCCGCTCTCGAGAGTGGGGTGCCCCGCTTCGTTCCGCCGGCGCCCGCCCCGCCTTCACCGCCCGGGCGCCCCGCCCCCGTCGCCGGCCAGCGCCGCGAGCAGCCCCAGGAGCTCGTCGAGCGGCACCGGCTTGCCGATGTGGTGGTCGAAGCCCGCGGCCCGAGAGCGGGCCGCGTCCTCCAGGGACGAGTAGCCGGAAAGGGCCAGGAGCGCCGGGCGGGGCCCGGTGCGCTCCGCCGCCAGCCGCCGGCCCACCTCCAGGCCGGAGAGGCCGGGGAGCCCCAGGTCGCAGATCAGCACGTCGGGGAGGATCGCTCGGGCCGCCGCCAGGGCGGCGAGGCCGTCGCCCGCCACCTCGACCCGATGGCCGTGCAGCTCCAGGGCCCAGCGCAGCGCTTCGGCCGAGTCCGGGTCATCTTCCACCAGGAGTATGCGCAGTCCGGCGCCCGGAGGAAAGGCAGGGGCGCGCGGCCGGTAAGACTCCGGCGCGCGCGCCCCCGGGAGCATCCCTGAGCCCTGCGAGGCCAGGATGGCTCCAGCATCGGTGGTGGGCTAAACGACCGTGCGCGAATCGGGATCAGTTAAAGGGACCCGATTCGGAAGGAGAAAGTTGAAAGGGAAGGTCAACCCATCGATCGTGGCGGTTGCGAGACCAGTCACGGTCATGGAGGCGACCTT
>JAJZTO010000406.1:1365-2955 GCA_021848865.1 Myxococcales bacterium | reverse complement strand
GCTGCGCCTGGAGGGCACCGACGAGTCGGTGGAGCGGGCCGAGAACCTCCTCGAGCTGCTCGCCGCGGCGCGCGAGTTCGACGAGGCGCAGGCCCAGGCGCCGCCCCCGGCCGATCCGGAGGAGCCCGTCCCCCCGCCGATCTCCCGCTTCCTCGAGCAGATCGCGCTCCTCGGCGAGGCCGACGGGCCCACGCCCGAGGGGCGGGTGGCGCTGATGACGCTCCACGCCGCCAAGGGGCTGGAGTTCGACGCGGTGTTCCTGGCGGGGATGGAGGAGGGGACGCTGCCGCACCAGCGCCCCTGGCGCGACGACGCGCCGGCGGAGCGGGCCGCGGCGCTCGACGAGGAGCGGCGCCTCTGCTACGTGGGCATGACCCGCGCCCGCCACCAGCTCTCGCTGTCGCTCGCCAAGCGGCGCATGAGCTACGGCGAGAGCGGCCCCACCTACCGCTCCACCGAGCCCTCCCGGTTCCTCGGCGACCTGCCGCCGGAGCTCTTCGGCCTGCCGCCGCGGGGAGCGCCGCCGGCGCCGCGCGGGCCGGTGATCCGCCGCCCGCCCGGCTCCCTGCCCGGCGAGCCGCACGTCGAGCTGGACGAGGCGCCCCTGGAGGAGGCCGGGCCGGCGGATCGCTCCATCGACTGGAGCTTCGACCAGACCGAGGGCGGAGGCGCCTTCGCCCGCGGCGCCAAGGTGCGCCACGCCCAGTTCGGGGAGGGGCTGGTGCGCGGCTCCGACGGCGCCGGGGGCGACGCCAAGGTGACGGTGGCCTTCTTCTCGGTGGGGGAGAAGCGGGTGCTGGCGCGCTTCCTCCGGCCGGCGTGAGCTTCCTCCCGCGCGGCAGGGCGCGGCCCCCCGTCACAAGGTCTCGAGCCCGAACACCAGGCTCACCAGGAAGGTGAGGACGGTCAGGGCCAGCGCCAGGAGCAGCGAGCGCAGGAAGCCGACCCCGTAGGCCATCATCACCGTCGCCACCCAGACGGCGGCGTAGAGCAGCCAGGGGAAGAGCAGGAACCAGAGGTAGCGGGCCAGGGTGACGAACCAGGCCAGCGAGAGCAGCAGCGAGACCAGGGCGGCGCGCCCGAAGGTGTTGCGGGGGTTGCCGGGATCGACCCAGCCCACCGCCAGCATCAGCACCGCGGCCGAGGCCACGAGCCGGAGCAGGAAGGCGCCGAGGTGCCGGAGCATGGGGGAAGGAGTGTACACTCCCCCGGGTGACCGCGCTGGCCCACTTCCGCAGCCCGGTCGGGCGCCTCACCATCGAGGCCACCGACGAGGGGCTGTGCAGCATCCGCTTCGGGGCCGGCGCCCCGGCGCGCCCCCCGGTCAGCGCCCTCTCCCAGCAGCACGTCACCGCGGCGCGGACGGCCCTGGAGGACTACTTCGCCGGCCGGGCGCCGCGCCTCCCGCCGCTGGTGCTGCGCGGCACGGCCTTCGAGCTGGCGGTGTGGCGGGCGCTGCTCGCCATCCCCTTCGGCGAGACCCGCACCTACGGCGAGCTGGCCGCGACCCTGAAGCGGCCCGGGGCGGCCCGGGCGGTGGGCCAGGCGAACCACGCGAACCCCATCCCCATCCTCGTGCCCTGCCACCGG
>JAJZTO010000406.1:0-1355 GCA_021848865.1 Myxococcales bacterium | reverse complement strand
AGCGCTGGCTGCTGGGCCACGAGGCGGCGCACGTGCCGCTCCTGCGGCCGACCTGAGCGCCGGGCCGCGCCGCTACCGCCGCTCGGCGACGATCACCATGTTGTCGCCCAGGCTCACCGGGACGGGGAGCCGGGCCGGGGTGAGGAGCCGCAGCCCGCGCGCCAGCCAGCGCAGGGCGGGGAAGCTGGCCTCCAGCTTGCGCAGGAGGTAGCCGGCCGAGACGGTGTGGGCGTAGTCGCGCCGCGCCACCACCCGGAAGCCCACCGACTCCAGCAGCGCCGGGAGGTTCTCCCGGTCGAAGTAGAAGAGGTGCATGTCCATGAGCCAGGGCCAGCGCGGCCCGAGCCAGCGCGCCACCCGGCTGCCGGCGTCGATGGTGGAGAGGACCAGCCGCCCGCCCGGCCGGAGCAGGCGCGCCGCCAGCTCCAGGTCGCGCCGCGGCTCGGCCAGGTGCTCGATGACGTCCCACATCGTCACCACGTCGTAGCGCGCGCCGCGGGCGGCCCGCTCGGCGATGGTCTCGTTGAGCACCGCGAGCCCCCGGGCCCGCGCCTGGCCCGAGGCCCAGCGCGAGAGCTCGATCCCCTCGGCCTCGAAGCCGCGCTCGCGGGCCACCTCGACGAAGAAGCCGCAGTAGGCCCCGACGTCGAGGAGCCGCCGCCCCCGCGCCTCGCCCAGGATCCGCGCCGCCCGCCGGAAGGTGAGGAGGCGGTTCTCCTTCTCGGCCAGGTAGATCGGGTCCTCGACCTCCCCGTAGGCGGCGAGCAGCTGCGCCTCGGAGGGGCGCGGCTCCTGGAAGAGGAGGCCGCAGGCGCCGCAGCGCCAGATGGGCGGGTGGCGCCGGTGGCCGAAGCTGGTGCAGGCGTAGGCCCGCGCCTCCACCACGTTGCCGCCGCGCGCCGGGAACCGCAGCGCGGTCCGATCGGAGGCGCAGAGCGGGCAGCGGTCGGGTGCGGGAGCGGGGAGGGGGGCGGGCGCGAGGCGCGCCCCCGGGTCGCTGGTGCTGGTCACGGCGAGCGCGCTTGTACCACCGCGGCGGCGCCCGGGGAAAGGGTGACGCGCCCCGGGCGCCCTTCCTTGCCCGTCGCCGGGGCGGGCCGTAACATCGGCGGCGCGAGGAGGTCCGGCATGGCGAAGCTGCTTGCGATGATCCTGGCGGGCGGCGAGGGCCGGCGGCTCGACCCGCTGACCCGCGACCGCGCCAAGCCGGCGGTGCCCTTCGGGGGCCGGTACCGCATCCTCGACTTCGTCCTCTCGAACTTCGCCAACAGCGGCGTCCTGAAGATGAAGGTGCTGGTCCAGTACAAGTCCGAGTCGATGAACACCCACATCCAGCGGGCCTGGCGCCTCTCCCA
>JAJZTO010000405.1 GCA_021848865.1 Myxococcales bacterium | reverse complement strand
GATCTGTCTTCTCGGCGAGCCAGGCCGGGTCGCCGGCCAGCTCCTCGAAGAGCGCGCCCCAGGCGTCGGCGGTGACCGGGCCGAGGCGGCGGAACTCCAGCTCCGGGCGGGTGATCCCCGAGTAGTAGGCCGCGCTCCCCAGGACCCGCAGCAGCGCCCGCGCCTCGGCCACCCCGCCGGCGGGTGCGGCCGACACCCGGACGCCGCCCGGGACCTCCACCGGCAGCAGCAGCGGGCGCGGCTCCTTGCCGGGCCGGGCCGCGAGGTCGAGCACCACCCCGGGGCGCGCCGCCAGGTCCACCCCCAGCCCGCGCAGCGTGTCCAGGGCCCGCGCCGCGGCGGCGGCGGCCGGGAAGGCGCGCGGCTCCTGCGCCAGCGCGAAGAGGCGCGGCAGGTCGCGGGCCCGCAGCCGGGACAGGGGCAGGTTCAGCTCGCGCCGGGCCAGCCCCTCCATCAGCGCGCGGTAGGGGACCTCGGTGGCGGCGAGCACCGCCTCGGCCCGCGCCGCGAGCGCGGCCAGCGGCTCGCCCCGCCAGGCGGCGGCCAGCTCGCGCGCGCTCGCCGCGCCCAGCCCCCGGGCGGCGGCGTCGAGGGCGCGCCGGTGCTCCTCGGCGAGCGGCCGGAGGCGCGCCTCGGCCCGTGCCGCCACCTCCTCGATGCGGGCCCGGCGCCCGGCGTCGTCCTCGGCGGCGAGGAGCGAGGCCAGCTTGCGCAGCGGCAGCTCGCGCCCCTCCCAGGTCAGCGAGGCCTGGGCCCGGGCGGCGGCCAGCCGATCGGCGCTGGCGGCGCTCTCCCGGCTGAGCCGCTCCCCCGCCAGGAAGGCCTCGAGGAGCGAGAGCGCCCGGGCCTCGGCGCCGCTGGCCCGGTCGCGCGCCTCGCGCACCGCGGCCAGCGCGCCCGGCGCGTGCAGGAGCTCGTGCCCGGAGAGCGCCCGGGAAGGGTCGCCGGGCTCGCCCGCGGTCCAGGTGCGCCAGAGGATCTCCCCCTGCGCCGAGAGCAGCGCCTCCACCTCGGCGCGGATGGGCGCCACCGGATCGGGGGGCGGGGCGGGCGCCGGCGGGGGCGGCGGGGGGACCGGGGCCGGCGCGGGGGGATCGACGTGGGCGCAGGCGGCGGCGAGGGCCAGGGCGATGGGCAGGAGGCGTCGCAAGCGCGCCATGGTAGCCCAGGACGGCCCCGGGGCGGGTATCCTGGCGCGCATGGATCCACGCGAGGCGGCCCGGGCGCGGGCCCGGCTCTCCCGGGCGGTGCGCGACTTCCTCGGCGCGCGCGGCTACGAGGAGGTGGAGACGCCCTGCCTGGTCCCCGCGCCGGGGATGGAGCCGCACATCGCCGCCTTCGAGGCCCCCTACGTCCCCGAGGGCGGCGGCGCGCCGCGGCCGCTCTGGCTCCACACCAGCCCCGAGTACGCCATGAAGCGGCTGCTGGCGCGGGGCCTCCCGCGCCCGTTCCAGCTGGCCCGGGTCTTCCGCAACGGGGAGGTGTCGCCGCAGCACAACCCCGAGTTCACGATGCTGGAGTTCTACCGGGCCGGAGGCGACTACCGCGCCGTGATGGAGGACCTGGAGGAGCTGCTCGGCGCCTGCGCCACCGCCCTCCTCGGGCGCTTCGCGGCGCCCGGCCGCCCCCTCTCCCTCGAGCCCCCCTACGCGCGGCTCACCGTGGCCGAGGCCTTCCGGGAGCGGGCCGGGATCGACCTCGCCGGCTGCGGCGGCGACGCCGGCCGGCTGCGCCGGGCGGCGGAGGCGGCCGGCCTCGACGCCGGCCGGCCCGGCGACGGGTTCGACGACCTGTTCTTCCGCATCTTCCTCGACCGCGTCGAGCCGGGCCTGGGAGCGTCGCGGCCCGTGTACCTCGTGGACTGGCCCGCGCCCATGGCGGCGCTGGCGCGGCTGAAGCCCGGCGATCCGCGCTGGGCCGAGCGCTTCGAGCTGTACGCCGGGGGGCTGGAGCTGGCGAACGGCTTCTCCGAGCTGACCGACGCGGTCGAGCAGCGGCGGCGCCTGGAGGAGGAGCGGGCGCTGCGCCGCCGGCTGGGACGGCCGGCCTACCCGATCGACGAGCGCTTCCTGGAGGAGCTGGCGCGCATGCCGGCCGCGGGCGGCGTCGCGGTGGGCTTCGACCGGGTGCTGATGCTGCTCACCGGCGCGGCCGCCATCGACGAGGTGCTGCTCTTCCCGGCGCGGGAGTTCCTCTAGGCCCCGGCGCCGGCCGGCCCGGTCAGGCCGGGGAGGGGCGGGAGAGGCGGCGCGGCAGCCGGACCCCCGCCGCCGGCGCGGGGGCCGCCCAGGGGTCGGGCGCCGGCTCCAGCCAGCCGCGCAGCTCCAGGGCGGCGCGGGCCTCGGCCGCCACCGCCGCGCTCCCCGCCCGGCGGTCCACCACCGCGGCGTGCAGCGACCGCAGCCGGCTCTCGACGTCGGCCGGCGGACCGTCGCAGGTCACCAGGATGGACAGGTCCTGCTCGCCGCCCTCGGCGCGGACGACGCGGACCAGCGTGAGCCCGTCCAGGCCGGGCAGCACCAGGCCCGTGACCAGCAGGTCGAGGGTGAGGATCTCGTCGGTCAGGAGCCGGAAGGCGTCCGGGCCGTCCGCCGCGACCAGCACCTCGGCGCCCAGCCCGGACAGGTCGTGCGCCAGCACGAAGCGGAAGACGGGATCGGCCTCGACGAGGAGGATGCGGGGACGGGCGCCGGGTGTCCTGGCCACCAGATGCTGCTCCTGACTCCCCGCGACCCGGAAGACACCACGCCCGCGACGTCTTGCCCAGTCACCGGAACCCGGTACGTTCCCGGGTGGCGTCGCACCCGGCCGCCCCGCGGCGCGGGGCGCGGCGCACGGGCTCTCAGGGCAGCCGCACCACGAAGCACTTGAGGTAGCGCGTCTCGGGGACCCCGAGCAGCACCGGGTGGTCGCGCGAGGCGCCGCGCCGCTCCAGCACCTGCGCCGGCCGGCCCGCGTCGCGC
>JAJZTO010000404.1 GCA_021848865.1 Myxococcales bacterium | reverse complement strand
CAATGCGGTAGCGCAAGCGCCCCCTTGTACCGCGGCGCCTCGTCCGAGGCAGCCGGCTGCGAAGCGTCCTACGCGCGTTCCTGACCCCAAGCGGGCAAAGCGCGAAGAGGGCTACGCGCCTCCTCGATGGATGTCTCGCCGCGTTATGTCCGTGAAATCAAATGAATACGTGAAATGAACGGGATGGCGCGGCCGTTGCTTCGATGCCCCGCATCCAAGGGATAAGGATCTCGCCGATCCGTCAGAAGGAGTGGAAGCCATGATGGTACCGACCGTGCTGGACGCCAAGGGCACGAAGATCCTCGCCAAGTCGCTGTTCAAGGAGCTGCGCGGCAACGGCTACTCGGCCAACCAGATCCTGAGCCTGTCCACCGAGCTCATCGACCTCGTGACCCAGGACCTGCGCGACGCCAGCGCCCAGACGGCGCAGGAGAAGGGCGAGGACCAGCGGTTGCCGGCCTGAAGCCGCGCGGCGGCGGCGCGGCGCCCCCGCGCGGAGCCGGCGAGAACGGCGCCCGGAAACGGGCGCCGTTCCTCTTTTTTCCCCGGGTTTCTTGCGTTGACAGGCCGGGTCCCGGGAGCTAGTTTCCGGTGCCTTCGGCGTCGGCCCGCCCGTCCGGCGCCGGCACCCCACCAACCTTCACCCTGAGAGGGATCTCCATGGCGCGGATCGCTATCAACGGCTTCGGTCGCATCGGTCGCTGCATCGTCCGCGCCGCGCTGGAGCGCGGGGAGAAGGACCTGGAGTTCGTCACCATCAACGACCTCACCGACACCCGGACCCTCGCCCACCTGCTGAAGTACGACTCGGTTCACGGCGTGCTCGACGCCGAGGTGAAGGCCTCCGCCACCGGCATCGTCGTCGGCGGCAAGGAGATCCAGGTGACGGCGGTGCGGAGCCCCGCCGAGCTGAAGCACGCCGACAACCGCATCGACCTGGTGCTGGAGTGCACCGGCCTCTTCACCGAGCGCGAGAAGGCGGAGCTGCACCTGAAGGCCGGCGGGAAGCGCGTCCTCATCAGCGCCCCCGCCAAGAACCCCGACCTCACCGTGGCCTACGGCATCAACCACGAGAAGATCGACCGGCAGAAGCACCTCATCATCTCCAACGCCTCCTGCACCACCAACTGCCTCACCCCGGTGGCCAAGGTGCTGCTCGAGACCTTCGGCATCAAGCGCGGGCTGATGACCACGGTGCACAGCTACACCAACGACCAGAACCTGCTCGACCTGCCGCACAAGGACCTGCGCCGGGCCCGGGCCGCGGCCCTGTCGATGATCCCCGCGACCACCGGCGCCGCCAAGGCCGTGGCCGAGGTGATCCCGGAGCTGAAGGGCAAGCTGAACGGCACCGCGGTGCGGGTCCCGACGCCCAACGTCTCGCTGGTGGACCTCACGGTGGAGCTGGAGAAGCCGGCCACCGTCGAGACCATCAACGCCGCGTTCAAGGCCGCCGCCGAGGGCCGGCTCCGGGGGGTGCTGCAGTACTCCGACGCGCCCACCGTGTCGGTGGACTACAACGGCAACCCCCACTCCTCCATCTTCGACGCCACCAGCACCATGGTCATCGGCGACACCTTCGCCAAGGTCTTCTCCTGGTACGACAACGAGTGGGGCTTCTCCAACCGCATGGTGGACGTGGCCAAGCTGCTGGTGAAGTAGGCCGGCGCGCGGGAGGAGGGGAGATGGCCATCCGCACGCTCGACGCCCTGGAGCTCGCCGGCAAGCGGGTCTTCATCCGCGTCGACTTCAACGTCCCGCTCGACGAGCAGGGGCGGGTCGCGGACGACCAGCGCATCCGCGCCGCCCTGCCGACCATCCAGCACGCCGTCCGGGCCCGGGCCCGGGTGATCCTGGCCTCGCACCTGGGACGCCCCAAGGGGCGCGAGGAGAAGTACACGCTGGAGCCGGCCGGCGAGCGGCTCTCGGCGCTGCTGCACCAGGACGTGATCCTCGCCGACGACTGCGTCGGCGACGGCGTCCGCAAGCTGGTGAAGGAGCTCCAGGAAGGGCAGGTGCTGCTGCTCGAGAACCTGCGCTTCCACCCGGAGGAGGAGAAGAACGACGAGGCCTTCGCCAGGGAGCTGGCGGGGCTCTGCGACGTCTGGGTGAACGACGCCTTCGGCACCGCCCACCGCGCCCACGCCTCGACCGCGGGCATGGCCCGCTTCGTCAAGGAGAAGGCGGCCGGCTTCCTCATCCAGAGGGAGGTCGAGTACCTGGGGCGCGCCCTGGCCTCGCCGAAGCGCCCCTTCGTGGCGCTGCTCGGCGGCGCCAAGGTCTCCGACAAGATCAAGGTCATCGAGAACCTGCTCGCCAAGGCCGACGCCGTCTGCATCGGCGGCGCCATGGCCTACACCTTCCTCGAGGCGCAGGGCGTCCCGGTGGGGCGGAGCCGCGTCGAGAAGGACAAGGTGGAGCTGGCGCGCTCCCTGCTCGAGAAGGCCCGGGCCCGGAAGGTGGACTTCCTGCTGCCGGTGGACCACGTCTGCGGCGCCGAGCCCAAGGAGACGGCGAAGCGCGAGGTGACGCCGGGCCGGGAGATCCCCGAGGGGCTGATGGGGCTCGACATCGGCCCGAAGACCCTCGACGCCTACCGGCAGCGGGTGCTGGCGGCCGGGACGGTGTTCTGGAACGGCCCCATGGGGCTCTTCGAGCAGAAGCCCTGGGCCGAGGGGACCCTGGGGATCGCCCGGGCCATGGCCGAGTCCCAGGCCACCACCGTGGTCGGCGGCGGCGACAGCGCCGCGGCGGTGGAGGAGGCGGGGCTGGTCCCGAAGATGACGCACGTCTCGACCGGCGGCGGCGCCAGCCTCGAGTTCATCGAGGGGCGCGTGCTCCCCGGCATCCAGGTCCTCGAGGGCTAGCGTGGCGCGCACCAAGTTCGTCTGCGGCAACTGGAAGATGCACAAGACCCAGGCGGAGGCCCGGGAGCTGGTGCGGGCCCTGGGCGCGCTGGTGGCGCCGGTAGA
>JAJZTO010000403.1 GCA_021848865.1 Myxococcales bacterium | reverse complement strand
CGGGCGGCGTCGAGCACGTCGTCGATCATCCGGTCGCCCCAGTGGCGGTAGCCGGCCTCCTCGTAGGCCCGGCCGTAGCCGCCGGAGCCGCGGTAGTTCACCTGCAGCACCGCGAACCCCTGGCTGGCGAGGAGCTGCGCCTCCCAGTCGAAGTCCCAGGTGTCGCGGATGCCGTGCGGCCCGCCGTGCGGCAGGAGCACGAGCGGCGGCGGCGCGCCGGGGGGGCCGGGCGGGAGCGTCAGGTAGCCGTGGATGCGGAAGCCGTCCGAGGCGGTGATGTGGAAGGCCTCCACCTCCGCCATCCCCTGCGGGTCGATCCACGGCCGGGAGGAGACGAGCGGCTCCAGCTTGCCGGTGGCGACGTCGAGGAGGTGATACTGCCCCGGCGCCTTGTCGCCGGAGAGCCGGACCACGGCCAACCGCTGGTCCTCCGACCAGCTGGTGATCCGGACGTCCCACCCGGCGTACTCGTCCGTGAGCGCCGCCAGCGCCTTGCCCAGCGGGTGGGCCGGGTCGATCACCTGCCAGGTGGGCAGGTCGGGCTCCGAATGGATGGCCACCAGCCGGCCGGTGGCGCGATCGACGATCCACTGGTCGGTCTGGGTGAGCCTGGTCTTCGCCAGGAGCCGCGCCTCGCCCCCCTCGAGCGGCACCTGGAAGAGCCCGAAGCCGCCCGGCTGCGGCGCCTCCACCAGGAGCGCCCGGTCGGCCGCCACGTACCCCCAGGGCTCCGACCCTTCCGGCAGCCCGGCGATCCGGGTCAGCTCCCGCCAGCCGCCCGGCTCGCGCAGGAAGAAGCGCTCCTTGTTGCGCTCGTCCCGGGCGTAGGCCAGCCGCAGCGCGCCGTCGGCATCGGTGAGGAAGGTGCAGTTCGGCAGCGGCCCTACCGCCACCCGCTCCTTCACGCCGGTGATGGTGTCCACCTTCCAGACCTGCATCTGCCTGTCGCCCGCCTCGTGGAAGGTGCCGCCGGCCACCAGGATGTGCCGGTCGTCGTCGCGGAGGGTGTCGAGGATGCTCCCCCAGACGTATTCCCGCTCGGCCACACGGATGTGGGTCCCGGTCCCGCCACCGCCGGTCCGGTAGCCAAAGATGAGCCGGCCCCTGCCACCGTCGGCGTTGACGGCATAGATCTCGCCGCGGCTCACCGGCGCGGCCAGCGTGCCATCGTGATCGACCAGCTCCACCACCACCCGCTCGTCGCTCGACCAGAAGAACCGGCCAACCGCGATGTCACCCGATGGGTTGAAGGACCCCACCGGCTTCCTCGCCTTGAGGTCGATGAAGACGAGCGCCTTCCGCCCGCCCCGGGCCACCGCCGCTGCGAGGTAGGTCCCCTTCGGCGAGATCTTGGCGCCGAAGAAGCGCTGGTGGTCGGTGAAGCGGGCCAGCCCGGTGGGCGGCGGCGGGGTGGTCGGCTCGGCGGCGCGGGCCGGCGGCGCCGTGGCGAGGAGCGCGGTGGCGAGGGCGAGTGGCGCGGCGGTGCGGCGCATGGGGACTCCGGGGCGAGGGAGCTGCGGGTTTGGGGTCGAGGCCGTACAGCCTACTTCACGGCACGTGCGGCCGCTACGCTCTGTTCGGCCCCGCCTCCCCATCCAGGAGAGGGGCGCCGGGGGCGCGCCGGCCCGAACGGGCCGCCAGGGCGCTCTTCCGGACCGAGCGTCCTTTCGGGCCCAGCGGCAGTATGATCCCACCCGTGCTCCCGCTCCTTGCCGCGCTCACCTTGGTCACCATGCCGCCCGGCCTGGTCGACGCCGGCGCCCGGCTCCCCGACGCCGTGCTCGACATCCGTTACGCCACCGCCGACAACCTCACCGGCCGGCCGCTCTACCCGGTGGCCCGCTGCCTGCTGCGCCCGGACGTGGCCGACCGGCTCGTCCGGGCCGCGGCGGCGCTGCGGCGCCAGGGCTTCCGGCTGGTGCTCTTCGACTGCTACCGGCCGCTCTCGGTCCAGCGCGAGCTCTGGAAGGCCATGCCGAAGCGGGGCTTCGTCGCCGATCCCGCCACCGGCTCCCACCACAACCGGGCCGCGGCGGTGGACCTCTCGCTCGCCGACCTCGCCGGGACGCCGGTGGAGATGCCGACCGGCTTCGACGCCTTCGAGCCGCGCGCCCGCGCCTGGGCCACGCAGGGGGTGACGCCCGCGGCCCGCCGCCACCGTGACGCCCTTCGCGTGGCCATGAACGCCGCCGGCTTCGCGGTGAACCCCATGGAGTGGTGGCACTTCGACGCCCCCGGCGCGGCGGCGCTGCCGCTCCTCGACCTGCCGCTCGACGGCCCGCTCGCCCGGACCGCCGGCCAACCACCACCGCGAGCCGGGCCGTGACCACGCCTCGCGGCCGCCTCTCCGGCCCGGACGACTCGGAGCTGGAGCGGCGGTGCGCGGTGGCGCTGGCGGGCCAGCGCGGCGCGTTCTTCACACCACCGGCCGAGGCCCGGTTGCTGGTCGCCTTCTCGCTGGCGCAGCTCGCCGCTCGGCGCGGCGGACCGGCCCCGGCGGCGGCGCTCGCCGCGCTCCTCTCCGGACGGCCGTCGAAGGCGCTGGGGCGCGCGCTCGACGGCGCGCGGGTGCTCGACCCGGCCTGTGGCGCCGGCGCCCTGCTGATGGCGGCGGAGGCGCTGGCCCGCCGCCATGGAGCCCGGCTGCAGCTCTTCGGCCTCGACGTGGCGCCGCTGGCGGTCCAGACCGCCGCGGCGCGGCTCGCCGCCACCGGCGCCGGCGCCCGGCTCCGGCGCGCCGACGCCGTCACCGCCCGCTGGCCCGCCGCCGATCTGGTCATCGGCAACCCGCCCTTCCTGCGCCACGAGTCGCTCCCCGCCGCGCAGAAGGCGCGCGCCGCCAGGCGGAGCGGCCTCCCGCGCCAGGCCGACCTCTCCGCCCACCTGGCCGCGCTGGCGCTTCGCCACGCGCCGGTGGTCGGCCTGGTGCTGCCGCGAGCGCTCGGCTCGAGCCGGTCGGCCGCGCCCCTCTGGGCCATGGCCGCG
>JAJZTO010000402.1 GCA_021848865.1 Myxococcales bacterium | reverse complement strand
GCGAGGTCGCGGCGGTGGTGACGGCGGCGACCCGCGACGGCTGGCTGGTGGTGCTGGACGAGGCCTACCACCAGTTCGCCGGCTCCGACCTGCGCGCCCTGGCCCGGGGGAACCCCTCGGTGGTGCTGCTGCGCACCTTCTCCAAGGCCTGGTGCCTGGGCGGCGTGCGCGGCGGCTACCTGCTCGGCGCGCCCGAGGTGGCCGGCAAGATCCAGTCGATGCTGCCGCCCTTCCTCGTCCCGGCCCACACCGCCGCGGTGCTCCTCTCGGCGCTGGAGTCGCCCGGCTACGTGGACGACCTCGTGGGGCGGGTGGTGGCCGATCGGGCGCGCCTGCTCTCCGGGCTGGCCGGTCACCCGACCTGGAAGGCCTACCCCAGCTCGACCAACTTCGTGCTGGTGCGGACGCCGGACGCCAAGGCGGCCTACGACGGCCTGCTCGCGAAGGGCATCCTGGTCCGCCGGCAGGACCACTACGCCGGCCTCGACGGCTGCATCCGGGTGACGGTCGGCTCGCCCGCCGAGAACGACGCCTTCCTGGCCGCGGCGTCGGCGCTCCGCTGACCGGCCCGGGTCTGCCGCGCCCCGGACGGGACGGCGCGGGCGCTGTTTCCGGTCGGCCAGGCTCCGGGCATGGGGCTTCGAGGGAAGGGTCCGGGCAGCGGATCCGTAAGCCCTCTTGCAGGCCCACCCGAACCGCCGCACCGGAGTCTTCCATGAAGCGGACCGCCGCCTTCCTCGTCGCCACAACCCTTTCTGCCCTCGCCACTCCCGCCCTGGCTGGACCGGCCGATGACGCCCGGAAGCACTTCCAGGCCGTCGCCGCCGGCGACCTGGCCGCGCTCGGCGCGAGCTACGCCCCGAACGCCCACCTGGAATGGGTCGGCGGCCCGCTTGACGGGAGCTACGCCGGCGGCGCCATCCAGGGCGTCTGGGAGAAGTTCACCAAGGCCCAGGGCAGCCTGACCCTCTCGGTGGACCGGGTGGAGGAGTCGGCCAACCCCAAGGGCGCCACCGTCACCGCCCACGTGCTCTTCACCGGCAAGCAGCCCATCAAGGTCCGCTACGTCCTCACCTACCGGGAGGGCAAGATCGCCTCGGAGACCTGGCAGATCGACCCCAAGCTGGCCATGAAGTAGGAAGACCGTGGGGCCGTGAGCCGGCGCCGGCTCGCAGCCCCGGAACCGGCCGGCCATGTCCGAGCAGGACCGCATCGTCGAGCACATTCCCCGCCTGCGCCGCTACGCCCGGGCGCTGGTGGGGCGCGCCGGCGAGGCGGACGACCTGGTCCAGGACACGCTGGCCCGGGCCATGGACCGGCTTCACACCTGGCGGCCGGAGCGCGATCTCCGGGTCTGGCTCTTCGCGCTGATGCACAACCTCCACGTGGATCAGGGCCGGGCCCGCCGCGCCCGGCCCGAGGTGGCCCTGGGGGAGGAGGCGCTCGCCGCCCCGGCCCCCGGCGCCGGCGAGCCGCCCGACGTGCTGGCGCACCGCCGGCTCGCCTGGGCGCTGGCGCGCCTCCCGGAGCCGCAGCGGCAGGTCGTGCTGCTGGTCTCGCTGGAGCAGCTCACCTACGACGAGGTGGCCCGGGCGCTGGAGCTTCCGGTGGGCACGGTGATGTCCCGGCTCTCCCGCGGCCGGGCGGCGCTGCGCGCGCTCCTGCAGGGAGAGGGCCTGGGCCCGCAGCTCGAGGTGGTGAAATGACGCCCCACGATCCCTCCCCGATCACCGAGGACGAGCTCCACGCCTACGCCGACGGGTTGCTGCCGGACGGGCGGCGCGGGGCGGTGGAGGCCCACCTGGCGGCGCACGCCGAGGACGCGGCCCGGGTGCGGAGCTGGAGCGCGGCCACCGCGGCGCTGCACGCCGCCTTCGACACGGTGCTCGACGAGCCGATCCCGGCGCGCCTGACGCCGCCGCGGGCGCGCTCGCGCCTGGTCCCCCGGCTGGCGGCGGCCGCGGCGCTCCTCGCCGCCGGAGGCGCCGGCTGGCTGCTGCGCGGCGCGGTGGGGCCGGGGGAGTCGCCGTCGGTCGGCGCGCCGCTGGCCCACCAGGCGGCGGTGGCTCACGCGGTCTACGTACCCGAGGTGCGCCACCCGGTGGAGGTGGGCGCCGCGGAGGAGGGCCACCTCGTCGCCTGGCTCTCCAAGCGGCTCGGTGCCCCGCTGCGCGCGCCCCACCTCGGCGTCCAGGGGTGGGACCTCGTCGGGGGGAGGCTGCTCCCGGGCGAGCGCGGGCCGGTGGCCTTCTTCATGTACGCCGACGCCAGCGGCCGGCGGCTCACCCTCTACGTGGCCCGCGCCGCCGCCGGGGAGACCGGCACCGCCTTCCGCTTCTCGCAGGAGGGGGCGGTGGGGGTCTTCACCTGGGTGGACCGGAACATGGGGTACGCGCTCTCGGGCGAGCTGCCCCGGCCGGAGCTGCTCCGGGTGGCCGACGCGGTCTACGCGCAGATCGAGCGGTAGCCCGCCCGCGCCGCGCCGGCGCGCTCGCGGGCGTCGCCCGCTACCCCACCGCCACGCCCAGCAGCCGGCCGACGCCGAAGGTGACGGCGGCGGCCAGCGCCGCCAGCCCCACCATCCGGGCGCCCCCCTTCCACGGGCTGGTGCCGGCGAGGAAGCCGACCAGCCCGCCGACGCCGCCGAGCACCACGAAGGCCAGCGCCGCCGAGACCGCCACCGCCCGGGCCCCGTGCAGGAACAGGAAGGGTATCACCGGCAGGGTGGCGCCCACCGCGAAGGTGGCGAAGGAGGAGAGGGCCGCGCCCATGGGCGAGCCCAGGTCCTGCGGGTCGAGCCCCAGCTCCTCGCGCACCAGCGTGTCCACGGCGTGCTCGGGGTTCTTCAGGATCTCGGCGGCGGTGCGGCTCGCCTGCTCGGTGGAGAGCCCCTTCTGCTTGAAGATCAGCGCCAGCTCCGCCGCCTCCTCCTCCGGCGCCTCCTCCACCTCGCGCCGCTCCAGCTCCACCTCGACCGCAAGCAGGAAGC
>JAJZTO010000401.1 GCA_021848865.1 Myxococcales bacterium | reverse complement strand
GTGCCAGGTGGAGAGGGCGAGGAGCAGGCTCCTCTCCGCCCGCTCCCCGTCGCCCGACTCCAGCTCCACCACCCCGCGCTCGGTGAGGGCCCGCATCCGGTCGAGCGGCGAGAGCCCGGCCTTCCCGGCCAGCGCGTCGAGCAGGGCGTGGGCCTCGGCCCGCTCCCCCAGCCGCTCGTGGCACAGCGCCTGGTGGAAGGCGGCCTGGTCGGCGTCGGGGCCGGCGTACTCCCGGCGGAAGCGCTCGAAGCTCGCCAGGGCCGGGCGCCACTCCTGGAGCCGCTCGCGGGCCAGGCCGGCGTCGAAGAGGGCGGCGGCGTGGTGGCGCGAGCCCGGGAACCGGTCGGCCAGCTGCTCGAAGGCGGCGGCGGCGCGGCGGGCGTCGCCGGCCTGGCTGGCCGAGAGCCCCAGGGCGAAGAGCTCCTCGTCGTTGCGCCCCACCAGGTCCAGGTCCCCGCTCCGGACCTCGACCGGCTCGGCCGGGAGCTCCAGCACCGGCGGAGCCGGCCGCGCCCCCGGGGCGCCGGCGGTGGCGCAGCCCGCGAGGAGCGCGGTGACGAGCGCGGCGAGGAACGGGGCGTGGCGCGCGTCGGTCATGGCCAGCCGC
The DNA here is from genome assembly GCA_021848865.1 of Myxococcales bacterium. Taxonomy (GTDB): domain Bacteria; phylum Myxococcota; class Myxococcia; order Myxococcales; family Anaeromyxobacteraceae; genus JACRMN01. The sequence goes on along the minus strand of JAJZTO010000401.1, from coordinate 2,423 downwards.
TCAGAGCCGCTCGGCGAGCCGGTGGAGGCCGCCGAGGTCGTGGACGTCCGTCTCCAGGCGCGGGATGACCACCCCCGGGGCTCCCACCGCCTCGAAGAGGCGCGCCACCTCGCGGGCGTCGGCGGCCGCCAGCAGCTCGTGCTCCGCCAGCGTGGCCGCCAGCCGCTCCGCCAGGCCGCCGGCGTGGCGCGGCCCCAGCGCCTCCCGCAGCCGGGCCGCGTCCGGGAGCGGCGCCCCCGGCTCCGCCAGCGGGACGGTGACCCGGTTGGCCACCGCCCCCGCCACCGGCATCGACTCGGCGTGGAGGCGCTCGTGGAACATGAGCGCCTCGTCGACCGCCAGCGGCGCGGCCGACGAGACCAGCACGAAGCCCACGTCCGGCCGGGCCAGCAGCGCCCGCACCACGCCGGCGCGGCGCTCGAACCCCTCGTACATCCCGTGGAACCCCTGGAGGAAGTCGGACAGGTCGTTCAGCACCTCGCCGCCGGTGAAGCGCGCCAGGGTGCGGGCCACGTAGGCGCCCCCCAGCTGGAACACCCGCAGCCCGAGCTTCCCCGCCGACAGCGCCGGCAGCAGCAGCGCCCGGGCCGTCTCGTTGCCGAGGAAGTCGAGGATCCGGTCGGGGGCGTCGAGGAAGTCGAGGGCGTGGGCGGTGGGCGGGGTGTCGAGGACCACCAGGTCGTAGTCGCGCTCGGTGGCCAGCTCGTAGAGCTTCTCCATGGCCATGAACTCCTGGGAGCCGCCCAGGGCGCCGGAGAGCTGCTGGTAGAGCCGGTTCTGGTAGATGCGCTCGCGCCGGGCGCGGTCGGGGGCGTGGCGCGCCACCAGGTCGTCCCAGGTGCGCTTCACGTCCAGCATCATCGCGAAGAGCTCGCCCGCCGGGCGCAGGCCGGCCTCGCGGAAGGCGTGGTCCGGCACGCGGCTCTCGACGTTGCCGAGCGAGGCCAGCCCCAGGGCGTTGGCCAGGCGCCGGGCCGGGTCGATGGTGCAGACCAGCGCCTTGCCGCCCTCGGCGGCGCGGGCCAGGGCGATGGCGGCCGCCACCGTGGTCTTGCCGACGCCGCCCGAGCCGACGCAGACGGCGATGCGCTTGCCGCGCAGGCTCAGGGCGAGCGCGCCCACGGGGCTCCTCCCTGGTCGCAGGCGTCGGCGAGCCGCTCCACCGCCGACCGGTCCCAGCTGCCGGCGGCGAGCAGCGGCAGCACCAGCACCGGCAGGTCGATGGCGGCACGGCCCCGGGCCACCTGGCGCGCCGCCAGCTCGGCCCGCAGCGCCTGGAGCACCGCCGCCCGCGCCGCCGCGCCCAGCGGCGGCGGCGCGGCCTCCAGCGCCTCGAGGCCGGCCCGCTCGGCGGCGGCGAACCGGGGCTCCGGCACGGCGTTCACCACGAGGCAGCCGCGCGGGACGCCGACGAGGACGCGGAGCTGCTCGTCCAGCTCGATGGCCTCGTTCACCGGCATCTCCTCGGGCAGGGTGACGAGCGCCACGCTGGTGAGGGCCGGGTCGAGGAGCAGGTCGTGCATCCACTGGGCGTCCCGGCGCAGCGGGCCGGCCGGGACGGTGTCGAGCAGCGCGCCGGGGGTGCGCAGCAGCTGCACGGCGTGGCCGGTGGCCGGGGCGTCCACGATCACCAGGTCCCAGCGGGGCCGGCCCCGCTCCTCGGCGCGGACCTCGTGCAGGATCTTCCCCAGCATCACCAGCTCGGACAGCGACGGCACCACCCGCAGGAAGTACTTCACCACCCGGTTCTCGAACACGGCCTCGTAGATGGTGCGGTACTTCAGGACCATCAGGCCGTACTGGCGCATCGCCGACTCGGGGGTGACGTCCACCGTCCAGACGCCGGGCAGGGCGGGACGGACCTCCGGGCCGGCGGGCGCCGCGCCCAGCAGCGGCGCCACCCGCTCCTGCGCGTTCACCTCGCAGACCAGCACCCGCTTGCCGCGCCGGGCGCCGAGCAGAGCCAGCGCCGCGGTCACCGAGGAGCGGCCCACGCCGCCCTTCCCGGTGACGAGGAGCAGCCTGCGATCGAGGAGCGGCGGGCCGGCCACGGAGCTTGACAAGGTAGCGACGGGAGGGAGACAAGTCCACCCATGTTCGACGAGCTGCGGCGCAGTCCCCTGCTGAAGAAGGCGCTCGCCGCCGGCGAGGAGCGGGTGGGCAAGGTGGTGGCGGCGGTGCTCTCCAGCGAGCGGGTCATGGCGCGGGTCCAGGGCGCGGTCACCACGGCGCTGGAGGCCCGCGCCGCGGTGGAGAAGGGGGTCAAGTCCGCGCTGCACGCGGTGAACCTCCCCACCGGCGACGAGGTGGCCGAGCTGAAGCGGCGCATCGCCGAGCTGGAGGCGATGATCGACGGGCTGGCGGCGCGGGTGGACCGCGAGGCCGGCGCCCCCGCGGCCCCGCCGGCGGGCGGCGCCCCCCCC
>JAJZTO010000400.1 GCA_021848865.1 Myxococcales bacterium | reverse complement strand
GGCTGGTGCCGGCTGCGCCAGGCGGTCCGCACCTTCCACCTCGGCCGCATCCGCTCCCTCACCGTGAACCCGGCGGCGCCGCGCACGCCCGACTTCGCGCCCCGCAAGGACTTCCGGCTGGCCGACCACGCCACCCGCGAGCCCTGGGAGTACGCGCACCACCCGCCGCTGGCCTGCCGGGTGCGCCTGGAGCCGCCGGTGGCGCCGGAGGTGCTGGCCTCCTTCGGGCCGCGGTCTCGGGCGCGGGAGGAGGCCGGGGGCTTCCTGGTGGAGCTGGAGGCGACCAACGCGCGGGCCCTGGTGCGCCACGTGCTGTCCCTGGAGCGCGCCGAGATCGTCGCCCCCCGCCCCCTGCGCGAGGAGGCCCGCGCGGTGCTGGCGGCGCTGGCCCGGAGGGTGGCGTGAGCCCGCGCCGCCGCGTCCCGGCCCCGGAGGCGCCGCCCCGGCCCGAGACCCGGGACCGCCTGCGGCGGGTGCTGTTCCTCGTGCCCTACGCGGTGCGCCACCCCGGCATCCCGGTGAAGGAGCTGGCGCGGCGCTGCGGCGTCTCCGAGAAGGAGCTGCTCGACGACCTGGACTTCCTGCTCAACGTGGGCTGCCCGCCCTTCGGCCCCGACGACTTCCTCGACCTCTACGTCGAGGGGAACCGGGTGTACGTCGCCCTGGCCCAGAGCTTCTCCCGCCCCCCGCGCTTCACCGAGAGCGAGGCCGCGGCGCTGGCGGCCGCCGCCCGGGCGCTCGGCGGCGAGGGCGTGGAGCGGGTGGTGAAGGCGCTGCGGGAGTCGGTGCCGCGCGACCGGCGCGGCAGCTTCGACGAGCTGTCGGGCCGGATCTACGCCGGGTCGCCGCCGGCCCGAGGGTCGGTGCTGGGGCGGCTGCAGAAGTCGATCGCCGAGCGGCGCGCGGTGCGCATCGTCTACTACACCGCCTCCCGCGAGGCCGAGGGGGAGCGCACCGTCCGCCCCTACACCCTGGTGAGCCGGCTGGGCCACTGGTACCTGTGGGGCCACGACGCCGGCCGGGCCCGGGCGGTGGCCTTCCGGGTGGACCGCATCAAGGAGTGCGCCCTCACCGACGAGCGCTTCGAGCCGCCGCCGGAGGGGGAGCCGCCCTCGCGGCTCTTCTCCACTCCACAGGGCGAGCCGGTGCGCATCCGGCTGGGCAGCGCGGCGCTGGCCTGGGCGCGCGAGCGGCCCGGCGTGCGCATCGTCCAGGAGGGGCCGAAGGGCGGGACGGTGGAGGTCTCGGGCGTGGACGAGGCCTGGGCCACCCGCTTCGCCCTCTCCTTCGCCGGCGAGGCCGAGGTGGTGGCCCCTCCGGCGGCGCGCCGCCACTTCGCGGAGGCGGTCCGGCGCGCCCTGGCGCGCTACCCGCAGGCCGAGCGCGCCTCCGCGGCCAGGGGCCGTTGAGGGGCGCGGCCACTTTTCCGGACCCGCCCCGGCCCGGCGGGGCCTACACTCCCGTCCCGTCATGACCCAGGCCTCGCCCCCACCCCCCGCGCCGGTCTCCTCCCGCCGCCGCTGGACCGTCCGGATCGCCGTCGCCGCCGGGCTGGTCGCCCTCTACGCCCTGCTGGGCTTCGCCGTCGCCCCCCGCCTCCTGAAGGGCAAGCTCCAGGAGGAGGCGGCGAAGGCGCTGGCGCGCGAGGTGCGGATCGACGAGGTGGCGGTCAACCCCTTCACCCTCTCGGTGACGATCCGGGGCTTCTCGGTGAAGGACCTGGACGGCGCCCCGCTCGCCGGCTTCGGGCGGCTCTACGTCCGGCTGGCCCCGTGGGCCGTCTTCTCCCGGGAGCTCGGGCTCGCCGAGGTCCGGCTGGTGCGGCCGGCGGTGCGCCTGGCGCTGCGGCCGGACGGCAAGCCCAGCTTCCAGGACCTGCTCGACCGCCCCGCGGCGCCGGAGCCCGCGGCGGGGAAGGCGCGGAAGCCGGGCTGGGGGCTGTACGTCGGCCTGCTCTCCATCGAGCAGGCCTCGCTCGCCTTCGTGGACGGCACGCTCTCGCCGCCCTTCACCAAGGAGCTCGGCCCGCTCTCCTTCCGGCTGGAGCGCTTCCACAGCCGGCCCGGGACCACCAGCGCCTACGCCTTCCGCGGCGCCACCGACTCCGGGGAGGCCTTCTCCTGGGAGGGGCGGCTCGGCGCCTCGCCGCCGGGCGCGACCGGGACCGTCCGCCTGGAGCGGCTGCGGCTGGACCGCTACCGCCCCTACACCAGCGAGCAGGCGCCGGCCGAGATCCGCGCCGGGCTGGCGACGCTGGCCGCGGGCTACCAGGTGGAGTGGGGCCCGGACCGCAAGGTGCTGCGGGTCGCCGACGCCAGCCTCTCGGTGGAGGGGCTGCGGGTGGGCCGCCCGGGCGTGGCCGAGGACGACCTCTCCCTGCCCGCGCTCTCGGTGTCCGGGGTCCAGGTGGACGTGCTGGGCCGGCGCGCCCAGGTGGCCGAGGTGGCGCTGCACGGCGGGACGATCCGCGCGCTGCGGGACGCGGCCGGGGCGCTGAACCTCGCCAAGCTGGCCGGGGCGCCGGAGGCGGCGCCGGCCCCGGCCCCGGCGGCGCGGGCGGAGCCGGGCCCGGGGGGCGCGGCGAAGGCCGGCGCGGCGGCCGCGGAGCCGGCGAGGCCCTTCGCCTGGTCGGTGGCGCGGGTGGCCGTGGACGGGCTCCGGGTGGAGTGGGGCGACCGGGTGCCGCCGCGGCCGGTGGCGCTGGCCCTCGCCCCGGTGTCGCTGGAGGTGAAGGAGCTCTCCAGCGATCCGGCCTCGCGCTGGCCGGTGGCCTTCACCTTCGGCTGGAGCGGCGGCGGGAAGGGCTCGCTCCAGGGCGCGGTCGCCCCGTTCCAGCGGCGCGGCGAGGCGCGCCTCGACGTCGAGGCGCTGGGCCTCGCGCCGGTCTCGCCGTACCTCACCGGGCCGCTGCGGCTCGACCAGGGGCGGCTCACGGTGAAGGGGAACGCCCGGTTCGGCGGCCCGGCCCCCGCCGGGGCCGGCACGCCGGCGGCCTTCCAGGGAGAGGTGCACCTCGACGGCCTGCGGGCCGC
>JAJZTO010000399.1 GCA_021848865.1 Myxococcales bacterium | reverse complement strand
CGATCTGTGCGGCTCGACAAGGGCAAGGGGCCGGACCAGGAGACGCTGCTCGACGCCGCCCACCTGGCGGCCTGGTTCTCCGAGGCCCGGGGCGAGCCCACCGCCGACGTCGCCTGGACCCGGGCCCGCCACGTGCGCAAGGCGAAGGGCGCGGCCCCCGGCGCCGTCACCTACAGCCAGGAGCGGACGCTGCTGCTGCGCGTCGAGCCCGGCCGCACCGAGCGGCTGCTGGCCTCGGAGGAGCCGGCCGCCTGAGGCGCGGCGGCGAGCCCCACCCCGGCCCCGGGGCGCCGCGCCGCCGGTCCGGTTAGAATCGGGCCCGTGGCGGCGGGACAGCTGGAGCTCTTCGACGCGCGGCGCTGGAGCCGCGAGCAGCGGGTGGCCGAGGCGGCGCGTCTGGCCGACGCCCTCTCGGCCCTGCTCACCGAGCCGGTCCGGCTGGTGGTCCACGACAACCGCTCCACCATGGTCTCCTGGCGGCGGGTGCAGGGGCGGCTCCACTACCGGGTCCACCACATGTTCCTCGACGCGCCCGGCGAGGTGGTGGAGGCGCTGGCCGGCTTCGGCCGGCCCGGCCCGGCGCCGCGGCGCCGCTCCGCCGGCCGCCGCATCGACGCCTGGGTGCGCCGCCACCGGGGGCGCATCGGCGAGGGGCGCCCGGCCCGGCTCGAGCCGCGCGGGCGGTTCCACGACCTCGCCGCCCTCTTCCGGGAGGAGAACCAGGCCTGGTTCGGCGGCGCGGTCACGGCCCGCATCGGCTGGGGCGCGCTGCGCGGCGGCGGCCGGCGCCGCTCCATCAAGACCGGCGTCTACCTCCACGACCAGCGGGTGATCCGCATCCACCCGGCGCTGGACCGGCCGGAGGTGCCCGGGTACTACGTGCGGGCGGTGGTCTTCCACGAGATGCTCCACCAGCTGGTCCCGGTGGTGGAGCGGCGCGGGCGGCGGGTGGTCCACCCGGCCGAGTTCCGGCGCCGCGAGCGGGCCCACCCCGACTACGCCCGGGCCCGGAGCTGGGAGGCGGCGAACCTCGACCTGCTGCTCGGCGGCGGCCGGCGCTAGGGCGCGGCGCTCAGAGCCGGCCGCAGGGGCGGCGGAAGGGGCAGCGGCGGCAGGCGGCCGGGTCGGCGAGCTGCGGGAAGCGCTCCACGCGCCCGCGGTTCGCCGCCGGGTCGTCGAGCAGCTCCTTCATCCCGCCGATGGAGCCGCGCATCTCGGCGCGGCAGGCGTCCAGGGCCTCGGGGCCGGCGGCCACGTCCACCCGCGGCGCGCCCTCGGCCCCGAGGTAGACCAGCCCCCCCACCACCTGCTCGGGCCCGACGTGCCACTTCTCCTTGGCGTAGAGGGCGTAGATGGCGAGCTGCGTGTGATCGACGCTCCGCTCCTTGCCGGTCTTCCAGTCGAGCAGCGTCACCCGTCCGTCCGGCTCCGCGTAGGCGAAGTCGACGGCCACCCAGATCTTGGTCCCCTCGAAGAACCAGTGGTCCAGCTCGTCCACGGTGAGCCAGCGGGCCACCGGCACGCGCCGGATGCGGTCGAGCACCTCGCTGCCGTAGAAGGCCCGCAGCGAGCCCTCCACCACCTCGTCCCAGATGCGCTTCCACTCCTCGCCCCGCACCGGCTCGGCGTACTCGTGCTCGACCAGGCCGTAGGCCGGCGCGGACTCGCGCCAGTAGCTCTTGTCGCGCGAGCCGGACCACTGGCCGCGGGCCCGCTCCCGGGTGCGCGCCAGCACCTCGTCCAGGGGCCGGAGCCCTCCGCCGCGCCGCGCCCGCAGCAGCAGCTGCCGGATCGCCTCGTGGACCAGCGACCCGGCCCACTGCCAGCGCGTGGAGAGCTTCTTCAGGACGTAGAGCTCCCGCACCGGCGAGCCGGACGGCGCGCTCCAGCCGCCCCAGCTCCCGTAGTAGGCGTACCAGTAGGCCCGCCGGCACTCCTTGAACTTCTCGTGCCGGGACTTGGACCAGGTGAAGTCGTTGGTGAGCTCGGCCATGGGGGTCGCCGGCCCGAGGATACCGCCCCGGTGCGACAGGCGCCGCGCTACTCGACCGGCTCCACCTCGTGCTCCAGCCGCATCCCCTTGGGGATGACCACGATCCCGCTCTGGGTGACGTGGAAGCGGCGCTTGTCCTCGTCCACGTCGAAGCCGATGGAGGTGCCGGGCGGGATGTCCACGTGCTTGTCGATGATGCAGTGGCGGATGCGGGAGTGGCGGCCGATGTTCACGTTCTCGAAGAGGATCGAGCCCTCCACCGAGGCGTAGCTGTTCACCCGCACCTTGGGGCCGAGGATGCAGCGGGCCACCGAGCCGCCGGAGAGGATGCAGCCCTCGCTCACCAGCGAGTCCACGGCGCGGCCCACCCGGTGCTCCTGCTCGTTGTTGAAGACGAACTTGGCGGGCGGGTAGTTGTGCTGGATGGTGAAGATGGGCCAGCGGTCGTTGTAGAGCGAGAAGACCGGGTCCACGTCCACCAGGTCCATGTTGCACTGGTAGTAGGCGTCGAGGTTCCCGACGTCGCGCCAGTACCCGCGCTCCCGCTCGGTCTGGCCGGGGACGTCGTTCCGGCTGAAGTCGTAGACGAAGACCCGGCGCCGCGGGAACATGCCGGAGATGATCGACTTCCCGAAGTCGTGGGCGCTCTGGGCGTCGCCGGCGTCGCGGACGATCTCCTGCACCAGGGCGTCGGTGGTGAACAGGTAGTTGCCCATCGAGGCCAGGCAGCGGGTCGGGTCGCCCGGCATGGTCCGGGGCGGGCCCTTGGGCTTCTCCACGAAGCCGATCATCCGCCCCTCGGCGTCGACCTCGATGATGCCGAACTCCGACGCCTCCCCCGCGGAGACGGGGATGGCGGCCACGGTGAGGTCGGCCTTCCGGTCCTGGTGGAAGTCCAGCATCTGCCGCACGTCCATCCGGTAGACGTGGTCGGCGCCGAAGACGAAGGTGTAGTCCGGCTCCTCGTCGGTGATGATGTTCAGGTTCTGGTAGACGGCGTCGGCCGAGCCCTCGAACCACTTCCGCCCCACCCGCATCTGCGCCGGCACGATCTCCACGTACTGGTCGAGGAT
>JAJZTO010000398.1 GCA_021848865.1 Myxococcales bacterium | reverse complement strand
GCTCTACGGCCTGCTCCACCTCGCCGGGTTCGATCTCTCGCTCGACGACCTGAAGGCCTTCCGGCAGCTGGGCTCGCGCACCCCGGGCCACCCCGAGTTCGGCCACACCCCGGGCGTCGAGGTCACCAGCGGGCCGCTGGGCCAGGGCTTCGCCAACGGCGTGGGGATGGCGCTGGGCCAGGCGATGCTGGCGGCGCGGCTGGGGCGCGGCCACCCGTTCGGCGACCACCACGTCTACGGCATCGTCGGCGACGGCGACCTCATGGAGGGCGTCACCGCCGAGGCGGCGAGCTTCGCCGGCCACCTCCGGCTCGGGCGGATCGTCTACCTCTACGACGACAACGAGATCACCATCGACGGCCGGACCTCCATCGCCTTCACCGGCGAGGACGTCACCCGCCGCTTCGAGGGGTACGGCTGGCACGTCCAGGCGGTGGACGGCCGCGACCACGAGGGCATCTCCCGCGCCCTCGACGCCGCCAAGGGCGACCCCCGCCCCAGCCTGATCCGGGTGCGGACCACCATCGGCTACGGCGCGCCCCGGAAGCAGGGGACCAGCGCCGCCCACGGCGCGCCGCTGGGCGAGGAGGAGCTGGCCGCCGCCAAGCGCAACCTGGGCTGGCCGGAGAGCCCGCGCTTCCTCGTGCCCGAGGACGTGCGCGACTTCTGGCGCGGGCTGCAGGCCGAGCGGCGCGCCGAGGCCGACGCCTGGCGGGCCCGCGAGCGCTCCTGGCGGAGCGAGAACCCGGCCGAGGCGGCGATCCTCGACGCCCACGTGGGCCGCGCCGTCCCCGCCGACCTGCGGGAGAAGCTGCTCGCCGGCGCCGACGGCGCCGAGGCCACCCGCAAGCTCTCCGCGGCGACCATCCAGCGGGCGGCGGCGCTGGTGCCGTCGCTGGTCGGCGGCTCGGCCGACCTCGCCGAGTCCAACCTCACCGACATCAAGGGGGCGGGCGCGGTCGCCACCGGGAGCTTCGACGCCCGCAACGTCCACTACGGCATCCGCGAGCACGCCATGGGGGCCATCGCCAACGGGCTCGCCTACGACGGCCTGTTCCTGCCCTTCGTCGGCACCTTCCTGGTGTTCGCCGACTACATGCGGCCGGCGGTCCGGCTGGCGGCCCTCTCCCGGCTCCAGGTCGTCTACGTCTGGACCCACGACTCCATCTTCCTCGGCGAGGACGGCCCCACCCACGAGCCGGTCGAGCACCTCTCGGCGCTGCGCGCCATCCCCAACCTGCACGTGGTGCGCCCGGCCGACGGCCAGGAGACGGCGCTCGCCTGGGCCCACGCCCTGGAGCGCCGCGACGGCCCCACCGCCCTGGTCCTCACCCGGCAGAAGCTCGCCAAGGTGGCGCGGCCCGGCGGCTTCGACCCGGCCCGGGCGGCCCGCGGCGGCTACGTCGTGGAGGAGGCCCCGGGCGCCGAGGTGACGGTGGTGGCCACCGGCTCGGAGCTGCCGACGGCCCAGGCGGCGCTCCAGCTCCTGGCGCAGAAGGGGATCCGCGCGCGGCTGGTGTCGATGCCCTGCCTGGCCTGCTTCGAGGCCCAGCCGGAGGAGTACCGCGAGGAGGTGCTGCCGCGCGCCCACCGCATCGCCGCGGTGGAGGCGGCGCGCGGCCAGGAGTGGTGGCGCTGGACCGGGCGCGACGGCCTGGTGATCGGCGTGGACCGCTTCGGCGCCAGCGCCCCGGAGAGGGCGCTGGCCGAGGCCTACGGGCTCACCCCGGCGAAGGTGGCCGAGCGCATCGAGCGCTGGCTCGCCGTCTGACGGACCCGGTGCGCCGCGCCCGGGTGCGGCGCCGGCGCACGCGGGGGACGGCTAGCGGAGGACCGCTGCCGAGGCGGAGGGCTGGGCGGAGGTGGACGGGGCGCCCACCGGGCGCGGCTCCAGCCGCTCGCCGCGCGACAGCATCTTCAGCGACATCGAGAGCAGGCTGGCGAGCAGCTCGCCCGAGCCCGGGACGTCCAGCTTCCGGTAGATGCGCTTGCGGCGGGCGCGGATGGTCTCCGGGGAGACGCCGGCGGCGGCCGCCGAGTCCTTGCAGGCGAAGCCCTGCGCGATGCGCAGCACCTCGGCGCGCTCGGCGGGCGTGAGGTTCGTGCCTTCCAGGAACTTCGCGGCGAACGGAGTCAGGATCTCGATGTCGATCTGGGGCATGTCTTCACCTTGCTCTTTTCGGGCTGCGTAGGGCCTCGTCGGCCGTGGCTCCAGGCGATCCGCTCCACCGCAACGCTCCCCGAGCGGGTACGTCTGGATGAACCCACGATGACAACGCCCCTTCCGGTTGCCAACCCCCTGCCGACAAGAGCCTACAACCCGGCAGAGTATCTATCCTTTTGGGGTCGAAAGACGACTTTGTCGCAAACTTTGCGTGACACGGCCCGTTTAGGAGGGCCATATGGGGCCATCACGCGCAGAAATCGCGCTTCGGGAACCTCCGGGGGAGGCAAGGCGGGAAACTCGCCGGTGGTAGCATGTCGCTCCCGTGACGCCCCGCATCGCGCTCGCCCAGCTGAACCTCACGGTCGGCGACTTCGCCGGCAACGGCGCGCGCATCCGCGAGGCGGTGGATCGGGCCCGCGGCGCGGGGGCCCGCCTGGTGGTCCTGCCGGAGCTGGCGGTCTGCGGCTACCCGCCCCGGGACCTCCTCGACGACCCGGAGTTCCTGGATCGCTGCGAGGCGGCGCTGCGGGAGCTGGCGCAGCCGGGGGAGTGGTCGCGCGGCGTGGCCTTCGCCGTCGGCTTTCCCGAGCGCGATCCGGCGGCGCCGGCGCCCGGGCTCTACAACGCCGTGGCGCTGGTGGAGGGCGGCCGGGTGGCGGCGGTGGGGCGCAAGTCGCTCCTGCCCACCTACGACGTCTTCGACGAGACCCGCTACTTCCTCCCGGCGCCGCGCTCCACCGCCGCGCCGCTGGAGGGGCTGGGGATCACCCTGGGCCTCTCGGTCTGCGAGGACATCTGGAACGACAAGCGCTTCTGGGAGAAGCCGCGCTACGCCCGCGACCCGGTGGCCGAGCTGACCGCCGCCGGCGCCCCGCTGGTGGTGAACGTCTCCGCCTCGCCCTACGCG
>JAJZTO010000397.1 GCA_021848865.1 Myxococcales bacterium | reverse complement strand
GGGCGGCCAGGAGCAGGGCCGCGAGCAGGGCCGGGGCGAGGGGGCGGAGGAGCACGGGGGGATTGTAGACGGCTCCGCCCGCCGCCGGGGGGCCGCCGCGCCGTCCGCGAGGTGGGGCGCCGGCGGGCCGGCCGGCGGGGCCGGAGGGCGTCCCGCTCAGCGGTCGTCCTGGAAGAAGGTCTGCGGCGCGGAGCCCGGGGGAGGGCGGTCGGCGCTGCTGCGGGTCGGGGCGGTGCCGGCCAGGAAGGCCATGAAGGGGGCCTCCTCCGGCGGCGCCTGCTCCGGCGCCAGCAGCCCGGTGTGGGGGTCGATGCGCGCGAACTCCACGCCGGGGGGCACCGGGAAGGCGGCCGGCGGCTTCCCGGCCAGGGCCCCCTGCATGAAGCCCAGCCAGGCGGGGAGCGCCGCGCCGGCGCCGGTCTCGCCCTTCCCCATGGCGTCGTGCGTGTCGAAGCCCACCCAGGCGCCCGCCACCAGCTCCGGGGTGAAGCCGACGAACCAGGCGTCGCGGTGGTCCTGGGCGGTGCCGGTCTTGGCCGCGGCGGGCCGGCCCAGCGCCTGCGCCGCCTGGCCGGTGCCGTACTCGATCACCCCGCGCATCATCGAGGTGAGGACGTAGGCCACGTCGGGCCGCATGCCGGTGGCGGGGGGCGGCTCGGGGGCCGGCGCGGTCCCGGGCGGGGCGGCCGCCGGATCCTGGGCGGCGACGGAGATCGCCGTGGCGTCGGCCGGGGCCACCAGCGAGGCCGGCGCGATGGGCGTCACCTCGGGCGGCGGGATCTCGGGGATGTGCTCCTCCAGCGTCTCCCCGTTCCGGTCCCGCACCCGGAGCACCATCACCGGCTGGGCCAGGGTGCCGCCCGAGGCGATGGTGGCGTAGGCGTTCACCAGCTCCAGCGGGGAGACCTCCCCGGTGCCGAGCGCGAGCGAGAGGCTGCGCGGCATCTCGCTCTCGATGCCGGCGCGGCGCGCGAACTCGCGGACCGCGTCCACCCCCATCGCGTCCACCAGCTTCGCCGACACGGTGTTCTTGGAGTGGGCCAGGGCCTGGGAGAGCAGCATCGCCCCGTCGTACTCGTTGCGCTCGAAGTTCTGCGGCTTCCAGTCCTTGCCGGTCCAGGGGTCGCGGTAGACGTCGGGCGTGTCGTAGACCACGCTGGCGGGCGTGTAGCGGCGCGACTCGATGGCGGCGCCCCACACGAAGGGCTTGAAGGCGCTGCCCGGCTGGCGCTTGGCCTGGAGCGCCCGGTTGAACTGCGAGGTCTGGAAGTCGTAGCCGCCCACCATCGCCCGCACCCCGCGGGTGACCGGGTCGATGGCCACCAGCGCCCCCTGGACCCGCGGCACCTGCTCCAGCGCCACCGGGACGGGCTTGCCGGCCAGGGCGCGCGCCACCGGCGTGACCTTTCCCGGCAGCGCCCGCACCAGCACCACGTCGCCGGGCACCACCACGTCCCGCATCCGGCGCGGGGTGGCGGTGGCGGTGGTGGGGTTCCACTTCCGGGCCCAGGCGGTCTCCGCCAGGGAGAAGGTCCCGCGGGCGCCGCCCATGTCGACGGTGGCCTGGCGGTCGGTCACCTCGGTCACCAGGGCCGCGGTGATCCCCTGCGGCTCCAGCCGCCGCACCCGCGCCATGCGCCGGATGTCCTCGTCCTCCTTCTCGCCGCCGTCGATGTCGTCGCTGGAGACGCGGGTGAGGTCCCAGACCAGCACCTCGCCCGGCCGCGCCCGCACCGCCGAGAGCCGCTCGCGCCACAGCGGCATGGCCTGGGCCACCTGGGCGGCGTCGAGGCGCTGCAGCGGGCCGCGCCAGCCGTGGCGCCGGTCCACGGCGCGGAGCTGGGCGCCGAGCGCGTCCTCGGCGGCGCGCTGCATCGCCGGGTCCATGGCCACGTCCACCACCAGCCCGTCGGTCTCGACCCGGTCGGCGCCGTAGCGCTCGTCGAGGTAGCGGCGCACCGCCTCGGCGTACCAGGCGCCCGGCGGATCGTCGGGCTGGCTCACCACGGCGATGGGGCGCGCCACCTCCTGCTCCGCCACCGCCGCGGTGATGAAGCCGTCCTCCGCCATGCGCCGCAGGACGTAGGTCTGCCGCTTCTTGGCGGCCTCGGGGTGGCGCACCGGGGAGAGGCGCATGGGGGACTGCACCAGCCCGGCCAGCGTCGCCGCCTCGCCCACGGTGACGTCGCGGATCGACTTGCCGAAGTAGAAGCGGGCCGCCTCCTCGACGCCGTACCGCAGGTGGCCGAAGTAGATCTGGTTCAGGTACAGGTAGAGGATCTCGTCCTTGGAGAGCCGCCGCTCCAGCCGCGGCGCCAGGAACAGCTCCTTCACCTTGCGCTTCACCCGCCCCTCGGTGGGCAGGAGGAAGGTCTTCACCACCTGCTGGGTGATGGTGGAGCCGCCGCAGGCGATGCGGCCGCGCAGGACCCCCTTGACGGCGCAGCGGGCGATGGCCAGCCAGTCGAGCCCCTGGTGCTCGTAGAAGTGGGCGTCCTCGGCGGCCAGCGCCGCCTTCTTCATCACCTCGGGGATGTCGGAGAAGGGCACCACCGTCCGCCGCTCCCGCGCGAAGGAGAAGACCTCGGCGCCGCCCACCCCGTAGACCCGGGTGGCGATGAGCGGCCGGTAGTCGCGCAGGTCGCCGAAGTGCGGGAGTTCGCGCGTCCAGGCGAAGAGCAGCGCCGCGAGGACCAGGGCGGCGGCGGCGGCGGCCAGCGCCGCGAGCGGCAGCGGGCGGCGCCACCGGGGCGGCAGGCGCCAGGAAGGCGGCCAGCGCCAGCGGCTCGTCGCGGGGGGGGCGGGCTGCGGGTCCATGGTCCTCGGATCTCGGGAGTCTGGCGGGCGGTCTAGCCCGTCCCGGCACCGGGGGCAAGAGCATCCCTCGTGCCGGGGACACGCCGGTGCAACCTCGCATGGGCGCGGTCGATTCCGGCTGCCGCGTCCGCCCTGCCACGCCGTCCGCGGAAGGTGGGACACGGTGGGAGGCCGCGGACCTTTCGGGATGTGGTGCCAGGTCGCTCTCGCCCTCTCATGTCCGGCGCGGTACGCTGCGTGTTCACAGGACCGGACGTCCACCCAGCGT
>JAJZTO010000396.1 GCA_021848865.1 Myxococcales bacterium | reverse complement strand
CCACGTCCGTAGGGCGGGGGCTTGTCCCCCGCCGCAGAGAGGTCCGCGGCCTGGCGGCCGGCCGGGGACGAGCCCCGGCCCTACAGAACGAACATCCTGGATCCCTTGCCCGTAGGGCGGGGGCTTGTCCCCCGCCGCCCGTGCACCCGCGGTGTAGCCTGGATCCCTTGCCCGCAGGGCGGGGAGGAGCCCCGACCCGACGCGTCGGGTCGACGCGAGTGATCACGGCCGTGAAGCCGGCCGGCTACGGCTCCTCCACCACCAGCCCCCGCTCCTCCAGCGGCCCGAGCCGGAGGGTGACGCGCTCGCCGGCGGCGACGGGGTGGCGGGTGCCGTCGAAGGAGAGCGCGTAGATCCGCCCCGCCACCGGCGGCTCCCCGGCGGGCGGCCAGTCGCCCGGGGCGGCGCCGGCCCGGGGGAGCGCCTTCCCGCCGGCCTCGGCGACCAGCTCTGCCGGGGCGCCGGCGGCGAAGAGCGGCGCGGCGCGCGCCGGGTCGAGGACGTGGATCCGCACCTGGAGCAGGTAGCCGGCGGCGCGGCGGCGCGGCGGCAGCAGCTCCACGCCCCAGCGCGCCCCCGGCAGCGCCGGCGCGCCCGGGGCGGCGAGCGGCCGGACCACCGGCGCCCCGCCGCAGCCGGCCAGCCCGGGACCGCCCGCCAGGCCGGCCAGCACCGCCGCCGCCGCGAGCCCGCGGCGCATCGATCCCGAGATCACGCGCTCCTCCCTCCCCCGCCGCGCGGCGGGGCCGTCACGTCCCGGCGACCTGCGCCCCCTCGAAGACCAGCGTCGGCGTCCGCATCGACGAGAATGGGTAGGGGTCGTCGCCCACCGCCACCAGCCGCTTCCAGAACTCGAGGTGGTTGCCGGAGAGGTTCATCTCGGCGACCGGCTCGGCCCGCTCCCCGCCGTGGATGCGGAAGCCCTGCAGGCCCAGCGAGAAGTCGCCGGTGGTGCCGTTGGAGTTCCCGCCCAGGAAGCCGGTGACCAGGAGCCCCTCGCCCGCCTCGCGGACCAGCTGCTCCTGGCCCTTCGCGCCCGGCCCCCAGGCCAGGTTCGACGGGCCGCGGGTGGTGGGCGCGGTCTTCAGCTTCCGGCCGTAGTAGGTGTCCACGTAGTAGTTGCGCAGCACGCCCTTCTCGAAGACCGGGAAGCGCCGGGCCGCCAGCCCCTCGCCGTCGAAGAGGCGCGAGCCCAGGCCGCGCGGCACCAGCGGGTCGTCGGCGACGTCGAGCAGCGGGCCGCCGACGGCCAGGCCGGCCTTCCCCTCCAGGCAGGAGCGCTTCTGCTGCAGCGACGCGCCGGAGAGCGGGTCGAGGAGCCGCCCGAAGAGCCGCCCGGCGACGCGGGCGTCCACCACCAGGGTCATCGGGGCGGAGGCCCCCTTCCGCGCGCCCATCCGGGAGAGCGCCCGGGTGGCGGCGCGCCAGCCCACCTCCTCGGGCTGCGGGATCAGGGCCAGGTGGCGGCCGCTGGCGGCGTCCCACTCCTCGGGGCGGCGGCCGTCGGCGTCCTTCACCGAGACCTGGGCCGAGATCCAGAAGTCGGTGGACCGCCGGGCGCCCTCGAAGCCGTTGGTGTGGACCCGCCAGCTCTCCGAGAGGGTGTCGCCGGCGCCGGTGGAGACCGAGACGATGGCCCCCGCCCCCTTCACCGCCCGGGCCGCCTCCTCGGCCGCCTGCGCCGCCTGCCGGCGCCGCGCCGGCGTGACCGTGGCCAGGGCCGGATCCTCGAGCTGCAGGTCCACCCGGGCCTGCCCCTCGTAGAGCTTGCGCTCGGGGAGGGCGCGGAACGGATCCGGGGCCAGCTTGCGGGTCAGGGCCACGGCGTCGCCGACGAAGCGCTCCAGCGCCTCGGCCCGCAGGTCGGAGGTGGAGACGGCGGCGTAGCGGCCGTCCGCGTACAGCTCCAGCGAGAGGCCGCGGGTGGTGGCCTCGCTCACCTTCTCCACCTTGCCGTCGCGCCACTCCAGCGAGACGCCGCGGGTGCGCCCCGCCACCGCCGCCGCGTCCTGGGCCCCGGCGCGCCGCGCCATCGCGGTGGCCGCGCGGGCCACGTCGAGCATGTCGATCGCCATCGTCCCCTACCCCCTCCGCTGCCCGCCGACGGTGATGGAGCTGACGCGCACGGTGGGGATCCCCTGCGAGACCGGGACCGACTGGCCGTCCTTGCCGCAGGTCCAGCCCCCCTCGTCGATGACCAGGTCGTCGGCCACCATGTCCACGAGCTCCAGCACCTTGGGGCCGTTGCCGATGATGTTGATGTCCTTCACCGGCCGTCCCAGCTTGCCGTCCTCGATCATCCGGCCGCTCTTCACGTAGAAGGTGAAGTCGCCTGAACAGATCTGCACCTGGCCGTTGGTGAAGTAGTCGCACCAGATGCCCTTCTTCACCGAGGCGACGATCTCCTCCACCTTGTGCGGGCCGGGCAGCATGTAGGTGGAGCGCATCCGGGGCAGCGGGGCGTGGCGGTAGCTCTCGCGCCGCCCGTTGCCGGTGGGCTTCACGCCGTAGTGGCGGGCGCTGATGGCGTCGTGCATGTAGGTGGCGAGGACGCCCTTCTCCACCAGCACGGTGCGGCCGGCGTCGTTGCCCTCGTCGTCCACGTTGATGGCGCCGCGGGCGCCCTCCAGGGTGGCGTCGTCCACGATGCTCACGAACGGCCGGGCGATGGGCTTGCCGATCTTGTCGGCGTAGATCGAGGTGCCCTTGCGGTTGAAGTCGGCCTCCATGCCGTGGCCGATGGCCTCGTGGAGCAGGATCCCGGAGGAGCCGGCCGCCAGCACCACCGGCATCTCCCCGGCCGGCGCCGGCACCGCCTCGAAGAGGTTCACGGTGCGCTCCACCGCCCGCTTCACCACCCGGTCGAGCCGGACCGCGTCGTAGAACTCGAAGCCGGCGCGCCCGGCGACGTTGTAGCCCGCCTCCTCGCGGCGCCCGTCCTGCTCGGCGACGCAGGAGAGGAAGAGCCGGGTCATGGGCTGCAGGTCCTCGACGATCCGCCCCCGGCTGTCGGCCACCAGGACCACGCCCACCGAGTCGGCCAGGGCCACGTTCACCTTGCGGATGCGCGGGTCGGCGGCCAGGGCCCGC
>JAJZTO010000395.1 GCA_021848865.1 Myxococcales bacterium | reverse complement strand
TCGAGCGGCGTGGGGAAGCCGGCCACCGTCCGGCCGTCCCCGGTCACCGCCACCACGTGGCCGTCGGCGGTCGCCGCCACCAGGGCGAGGCGGCCGTCGCGCCCCAGGTCGCCCATCACCACGCCGCCGAAGATGCGGCTGCCGGCGCGCACCGGGAAGCCGGTCAGCTCCTTCCCGCCGGCGGTGAAGGCGTGCAGCATGCCGTCGGCCGAGGCGAAGGCGACGTCCAGCTTGCCGTCCCCGTCCAGGTCGCCGATGGCCGGCCCCTCGTAGATGCGGTAGCCGGCCGCGACCGGGAAGCCGGGCAGCGCCTTGCCCTGGCCCGAGACGGCGTAGAGCTTGAAGTCCTGGCTGGTGACGACGAGGTCCATCTCGCCGTCCTCGTCCAGGTCGGCGAAGGCGGGGGAGCCGGTGACCTCGTAGCCGGTGGAGAGCGGGAAGCCGCGCCGCTCCTTGCCGCCGGGCAGCGCCAGCACGTGGACCTTGCCGTTGGCGAGCCCGACCGCCAGCGAGGGGCCGCCGGCGAAGCGCGAGGAGGAGGCGCTGCTGGTCACCGCGGCGCCGAGCGAGACCGGCCAGCCGGACGGCTCGCGGCCGTTCCTGCCGAAGGCGTGGAGCCGGCCCCGCGCGTCGCCGACCACCAGCTCGGGCCGGCCGTCCCCGTCCACGTCGACGAACGAGGGGCCGGCGCGGCACTTCGCCCCCAGCGACACCGGGAAGCCCGGCACCGGCTTCCCGGCGCTCCAGAGGTAGAGCCGGCCGCTGGCGGTGGCGACGGCGATCTCGGGCGTCCCGTCCCGATCCATGTCGGCGGCGGCCGGCGGCCCGGCCGCGGCCTCGCCGGGGCCGAGCGCCAGGGGAAAGCCCCGCGGCGAACCGCCGTCGGCGCGCAGCGCCACCACCCGCTCCCCCGCGATCAGGAGCAGCGTGGGCCGGCCGTCGAGGGCCAGGCCGACCGCGGAGTGGCTCACCGGCCCCCCGGCGCCGCGCGGGAAGCCGGAGAGGGCGCTCGCCCCCATCGCCAGGGAGAGGAGGAGGGCGCTCATGGCCGTCGGCGCCGGGGCTGGGTGGGGATAGGTCCCTGCATGCGCTCAGCTGGCCGAGAAGACGAAGGGGTACTCCACCTGCACGGTGCCGGCGGGGCGGAACGGCGTGCGCCAGCTCCGCATGGTGCCGACGATGCAGGAGACCACCTCGGCGGAGCCCAGGGTGTTCTCCACCGCGGTGACGTCGGCCAGGCCCCCCGTCTCCAGGATGGTGAAGCGGATGCGGACCCGGCCGCGCAGGCTGGGGTTGCGCTTCAGCTGGTTCTCGTAGCAGGCCTTGATGGCCGACATGCGGGCGCGCACGAACCCGCCCAGCCGGGCCTGGTCGACGTCGGGCGAGTCCACGTCGGCCTCCTCCACCCCCACCGTCCCGGTGACGTGGACCTCGCTCTTCGCCCCCAGCGCCACCTTGCCGCCGCCGCTGGTCCCGAGGTCGCCGATGCTGGCGGCGCCGCCCTGGCCGCCTCCCTTGCGCGCGCCCACGCCGCCCGGCTCGGTGGCCACCGCCACGCCGCCGGCGCCGGAGAGGGCCTGGGCCACGTCGCCGAAGTCACCCCCCTTGCCGAAGACGTCGGCCACCGCGCCCCGACCCGTGCCGGGTCCCAGGGCGCCCAGCACCCGGAGGATGCCCTTCTGCTGGACCGCCTTGGCGACGGCCGCGGCGCGGGCCGCCTTGCGCGCCGCCACCTTGGCCGGCTCCTCGGCCTCGGGCTCCCTCTCCTCGGGCTTCTTCTCCTCCTTCTTCTCGGCCGCCGCCTCCGGCTTCTTCTCCTCGGCCTTGGGCGCCTCGGGCCGCCGCTCGGGGATGAGCAGCCGGGCGAAGCGGTCGGGGATCTCCTCCAGCGTGACCTCCTCGCGCACCGGGACGCGCACCAGCCCGGCGTAGGCGGAGAAGTGGATTCCGGCCGAGGCCAGCAGCACCAGGACGAAGAGCCGGTCCATGCTGCGGAACCGGTTCTTGCGCACCTCGCGCGGCAGCCTCGGGGGCGGCGGCAGCGGCGGCGGGACGACGAACTGGAAGAGGACCGTCACCTCGCCCACGGCGACGCGGCCCCACTGGTTCTCGGCCAGCGGCAGCAGGTGGACCGCGCCCTTGCGGACGGCGCGGCCGCCGGCGACGAGGTCGGCGAGCCCCGCGCTGCCGGCCGGGGAGGAGACCTGGCCGTCCATCCGGTCGTCGAAGGCCAGGTGCAGGCGGCCCTTCACCACCGGGAACAGGGCGAAGGAGGCGGGGAGGTCGGACTGCGGGACGACCAGCGTGCAGGAGGGGGCCGAGCCGATGGTCACCGGCTCGATGCGGCGCAGGAGCCGCTCCTCGACGATGCGGCCCCGCTGGATGAGCCCGATCCGCAGGGCCTTGGCGCTCGTTCTCGCCATCGCGTCGTCCCGTTCCCGTCCCCGGCCCGCCCTAGAACGGCGCCCTGTCCAGGGCCTCGACCACCTTCGGCAGGAAAGGCTCCGAGGCCTCCACGTTGCCCACGTTCAGGTTCGCCCGCGGCATGAGGAACATCGCCTGGGGCTTCTGGATGCGTCCTTCGACCTTGAGCTCCTCGAGCCGCAGGACCTTGGTGCGGTCCGGCCTGGCGGCCTTCTTCGGGTCCCGCTTCGGCGCCTTGGCCTGTCCCCAAGCGGGGGCAGGGGCGGCCATCGTTAGCACGAGCAATCCGAGGCTCACAAGTCCGCGAAGTGTGGTCATTTCTCGTCCGATGTGGTCGCCGCGGCCGCGGTCGGGGGGGTGGTGTCGGGTGGGGTCTCGAGGGCGGCCGGAGGCTCGTGAACCGGGGTGCTCGCCGGGACCGCATCGGCCGGGGGTGACGCCGCGACCGAAGCCGTGGTCGCGGGCGGAGCCTCGGCCGGCGCAGGCACCGCCGCCGTCGCCCTCGCGGGCTGGATCGTCCTCGCGATCGTGGCGTCCGGCCCCCGCGCCCTCGCCGCGGCGAACTCCTTGCCCGGCCCCGCCCAGCGCGCCGACACCACGCCCGGCGCGCCGCCGAGGGCCGCGACGCAGAAGCCGGAATCATCCGCCAGCGCCGGCGCCCCCGCCG
>JAJZTO010000394.1 GCA_021848865.1 Myxococcales bacterium | reverse complement strand
GCCGACCTCTTCGCCCGGCTGAGCGAGGCCTGGGGGGAGCTGGGCGACGAGGCGCGGCGCGCCCGGTACCTCGCCGACCTGGAGAGCGGCGCCACCACGCCGGTGGACGTCGCCGGGATCTTCGAGGCCGAGAACCTCTTCCATCAGGCGACGGCGATGGTGAAGACCCGCCAGTACGCGGCGGCGCTCGTCGAGCTGGAGAAGGCCATCCGGCTGAACGCCGAGGAGCCCGAGTTCCACGTCTGGCGGGCCTGGGTCCAGTTCCTCCAGGCGGCCGACCGCAAGAAGGCCCTGCCGGTCTCGGCCGCCGCCATCGAGGCGGCGCTGCGCAAGCTGCCGCGGTGCCTGCCCGGCTACCTGTTCCTCGGACAGATGGCCAAGATCGTCGGCGACCTGCCGCTGGCCGAGCGACACTGGAAGCGCGGCCTGGCGATGGATCCCGAGGACCCCGACCTGGTGCGCGAGCTGCGCTACCTGAGGAAGTGATGACCGCTCCCGTGAACCCCCGCAAGAAGATGCTCATGCCCTCCTCGCCGCTGCGCCGCCGCCTGCGCGCCGCCGGCCACCACCTCTCGGCGGTGGTGCAGGTGGGCAAGGAAGGGGTGACCGAGGCGGTGGTCCGCCAGCTCGACGGCGCGCTCTGGGCCCACGAGCTGGTGAAGGTGAAGATCGGGACCGAGAGCCCGGAGGCGCGCCACGCGGCCGCCGAGCGGCTCGGCGCCGGGACCGGCGCCCAGGTGGCCCAGGTGCTGGGCCGGACGGTGCTGGTCTATCGCCGGCACCCGGAGAAGCCGAGGTTCGAGCCGCTCCCGGGCGCGCCCGTCAAGGCGGATCGCGGGTGAGGCGCGGGGCGCGCCCGGCGGCCTGCACCGGCCCGGTCGCCCGCAGGAGCAGCGCCCCGGCCACGCCCGACAGCAGCGAGCCGGCCAGGATCCCGAGCTTCGCCTCGTCGAGGAGCCGCGGCGAGCCGGGGTAGGCGAGGCCGGCGATGAACAGCGCCACCGTGAACCCGATGCCGGCGACCGCCGAGACGCCGAGCAGCTTGGCGCGCGAGGCCCCGCCGGGAAGGCGCGCCAGGCCCGCGGCGGCGGCGGCGGCGGTGAAGGCGAAGATGCCCAGCGGCTTGCCGACGACGAGCGCGATCGTCGTCCCCAGCGCGACGCCGCCGGTGAGCTGGGACCGGTCGAGGGCGGCGAGGGAGACGCCGGAGTTGGCCAGGGCGAACAGGGGCATGACGCCGAACGCGATCCAGGGGTGCAGGGCATGGACGAAGCGGGTCAGCGGCGCGTCCAGCTCCGCGAGCCCCTCCTCGATGCCCGTCACCGCGGCCTGGTCCCGCTCCTCCTCGGCCCCGCCGCGGGCCAGCGCGCCGGCGTGCGCCGAGAGCTCCCGGAGGACGTCGCGCGGCGGACGCCTCGGGCTGGCCGGCACGGCGAGGCCGAGCACGACCCCGGCGATGGTCGCGTGGATGCCCGAGTGGTGGAGCGCGGCCCAGAGGACCGCGCCGGCGACGGTCCAGGCCGCGGCGCTCCGCACCTGGGCCCGGGCCAGCGCGAGGGCGCCGCCGGCGACGGCGGCCGCGCCGAGCAGCCAGCTCACGTGGACGCCGGTGCCGTAGAAGGCCGCGATCACCAGGATCCCGCCGATGTCGTCGAAGATGGCGAGGGCGGTCACGAAGACGACGAGCGCGCGGGGCACGCGTCCCCGGAGCAGCGTCAGCACGCCGACGCAGAAGGCGATGTCCGTCGCCATGGGGATGCCCCACCCCGGCGCACCGGGCCCCCCGGCGTTGAAGGCGAGGAACAGGGCCGCCGGGACGACCATCCCGCCGACCGCGGCGACGGCCGGGAGCGCCGCCTGCGGGAAGGTGCGGAGCTCGCCGTGGACCAGCTCGCCCTTGATCTCCATCCCGACGACGAAGAAGAACAGCGTCATCAGGCCGTCGTTCACGAGCTGGAGCAGCGAGAAGCGCGCCACCACCCCGCCGATCCCGACCGTCACCGGCGTCGCGAACACGGCCCGGTAGCTCGGGTGGGCGAGGTTGGCCCAGGCCAGCGCCGCCACCGCGCAGCCGAGCAGCACCAGGCCGCTCGCGGCCTCGAGGCGGAAGAAGGCCTGGAGCGGGCGGAGGGCGACGGCGAAGAGGCGCGATCCGGCCGGGGCGCGGTCCGGGGCGCGGTCTGGAGGAGGTCCGAGGGCCATGGCCACCCGCCGGCGCCGCCGCGAAGCCGCGCGGCGGCGCCCAGGATCGATCGTTCCGAGCGGCGGCCCGACCGCTCGCGACGCCTGCAGCGGCGACGCCGCTGCACCCGGTGGGAATCTACGTCCAGGCGGGCGCGGTGCTCAAGCGCCCCGTGCGAATCGCCGCGGGCCGCGCGCCGGGAGCACGACGCGCCGGGCCGGCCCCTAGTGGACCGTCCGGCCGCCGCGGGTGCCGGGCGGCTCGTCGCCGGCGCCCTCGGGCGCCTCGCCGGCCTCGGGCCCCCAACCCTCGTCCGCGCCGTCGTCGTCGTCCCGCTCCAGCAGCAGCTGGCTGGCCGCCTCGGCCTGGGCCGCCGCCTGCCCGGCCACCCGGATCGCCGCCTCCAGCCGCTCGGACAGCGACCGGGCCTCCTGGCGCAGGCGCCCGGCGTCGGTGGCCGCGGAGCGCCAGGCGACCACCGAGGCCAGGGCCACCGCCAGGGAGAGCAGCACCGCGACGGTGGCCAGGGCGAGCGACACGGGGCCGCATCCTAGCACCGCGTCCCGGGCCGGCAAGCGGCCCGGAGCTTGTGCCCGGCGCCGGGGCGCGCCATCCTCTCCCGGTGGCGCGCCGGCCGAACATGACACTGGCCGTGAAGCGGCTGATCCGCGACGCGGCCCGGCGCCTGCCGGAGCTGGCGCACGTGCGCCCGTCGCGGGTGCTGGTGGTGGCCGGCGAGGCCCGCCGCGCCTCGCGCGCCTCGATCCGCGGGCTGCTGGCGGGGCCGGCCCGGCCCCAGGTGGCGCTCGCCGGCCGCCGCATCCTCTACGTCATCACCCTGCGGCCGCTCTGGTTCCGCGACTCGACGCCGGAGGAGCGCGTCGCCACAGTGCTCCACGAGCTGTACCACGCCTCCACCCGCTTCGACGGCTCGCTCCACCGGGGGC
>JAJZTO010000393.1 GCA_021848865.1 Myxococcales bacterium | reverse complement strand
AGCCGGTCGGTCACCGGCAGCTCCTCGCCGCGCGCCGCCGACTCCCGCCGGTAGGGCGGCAGCCGGTGCACCGGGATGAAGAAGGGGCGCGTCTCCACCCCGGCCTCGGCCAGGACCGCCATGAGCCCGTCGCGGGAGCGGCCGAAGGCCTTCTCGTCCACCGTGACGCAGAAGAGCCAGGGGGCCGGCTCGGCCCACTCCGCCACCGGCTGGAAGCCGATCCCGGGGATCCCGGCCAGCCGCTCCCGGTAGCGGGCGAAGATGGCCCGGCGCCGGGCCACGATGGCGTCGGCCCGCTCCATCTGCGCGCAGAGCAGGGCGGCGGCCAGGTTGGTCATCCGGTAGTTGTAGCCGACGATGGGGAAGAAGTAGCGCCGGTCCGGGTCCATCCCCTGGCCCTTGAGCATCCGCGCCCGGTGGACCAGCGCCGGGTCGTCCAGGGTGACGGCCCCGCCCTCGCCGCTGGTCAGCAGCTTGTTCCCGTAGAAGGAGAAGATGCCGATCCGCGCCAGCCCGCCGGTGCGCCGCCCCTTGTAGCGGGCCAGGTGCGACTCGGCGGCGTCCTCCACCACCCAGAGCCCGTGGGTGGCGGCGACGTGGTTCAGCGGGTCCATGTCGGCCGGGTGGCCGTAGAGGTGGACCGGGATCATCCCCTTGGTCCGCCGGGTGACGGCCCGCTCCACCCGCGCCGGGTCGATGCACCAGGTGGCCGGGTCCACGTCCACGAACACCGGCTCGGCGCCGCAGTAGCGCACCGCGTTGGCGGTGGCGACGTAGGTGAGCGAGGGGACCAGCACCTCGTCGCCGGGGCGCAGGTCCATGGTGAGCAGCGCCAGGTGCAGCGCCAGCGTGCCGTTGGCCACGCCCAGCGCCGAGCGGGTGCCGCACAGCTCGGCGAAGGAGCGCTCGAAGCGCTCGACGTAGGCGCCGGTGGAGGAGATCCAGGAGCTGCGGACGGCGTCGAGGACGTAGCGCTCCTCGGCGCCGGAGAGGTCGGCCGACGCGACCGGGATGCGGCGGTTCATCGGCGGAGTCTACGCGGAAAGCGGCGCCGGTTGACACCCCTCCGGCGGGTTCGTAGTGTCCCCGTCCCGCATGCGCCTGATCATCGTCGACTACGTCGGCAACCCCGGCGGCGGCGTGCGCTTCACCGCCGAGATGGTGGCGGCCTTCGCGGCGCGGCGGGAGCTGCAGCTCGAGCTGGTGAGCCACGGCGAGGCGCTGGAGCGCTACCGCGCCATCCTGCCGCCGGACCGGGTGGCGTTCCGCGACCTGCCGCACCGCAACCACTGGACCAAGGCGCCCAACTGGCCGCGCTGGCCCATGCGGCGGTTCGGCAAGCTCACCCGCCGCGGCAGCGCCTTCCACTTCGACGTTCCGGCGGAGGCCTTCGCCGGGGCCGACCTGGTCTGGCTGCCCTGGATCCACACCCACCGCGTCCCGAACCGGCTCTCCGCCCGGGTGGTCGGCTCGCTGCACGACCTCATCCTCCTCGAGTTCAAGGATCACGTGCACCCTCGCCTCTGGAGGGCCGAGGAGAAGACCGTGCGCCGCTGGCTCCGCTCCCGCGCGCGGATCGTCGTCAGCTCCCGGGCCACCGTCGCCGCCCTGGGGAGGCTCTTCGGCGCGGCCCCGGAGCGCACCGCGGTGGTCCCGCTCTCCGGCATGCACCGCTCCCGCCCGGCGGAACGGGCGCCGGCCGACGCCCCCTTCCTGGGCGCGCCCTACCTGCTCTGCCCGGCCAACACCCACATCCACAAGAACCACGAGGTGCTGCTCGACGGGGTCGGGGCCTGGGCCGGGCCCCACCCGCTGGTCCTCACCGGCCACGGCACCGGCCTCGCGAGCGAGCGCGGCCGGGAGGCGCGGCTGCGCGAGCGGGCGGCGGCGAGAGGCCTGGTCCCGGGGCGCAACCTCTTCGGCATGGGCTACCGGAGCGACCCCGAGTACTTCCACCTGCTCCGCCACGCCTGGGCGCTGGTGATGCCGACCCGCGCCGAGGGCGGCGGCAGCTTCCCGGTGCTGGAGGCCCTGCTCGCCGGCGTGCCGGTGATCTGCTCCGACATCCCGGTGATGCGGGAGATGCTGGGCTGGACCGGCGGCGAGGTGCAGTGGTTCCACCCCGACCGCCCCGAGGAGCTGGCGGAGCGGCTCCGCGAGCTGGAGGCCGGCTACCCGCGCTTCCGGCGGCGCGCCGAGGAGCAGGTGGCGTCGCTGCACCAGCGCACCTGGGACGACGTCACCGCCGACTACGCGCGGATCCTCGGGCTGCCGGGCGCGCCCGCGCCGTCGCCGGTTCGTTGACAGGTCCTCCCCCGCTCCGTAGATTCCCGCCGCCATGGCGACCAAGAAGGCCTTCATCACCGGGATCACCGGCCAGGACGGCAGCTACCTCGCGGAGCTGCTGCTCGAGAAGGGGTACGAGGTGCACGGCGTCATCCGCCGCTCCTCCTCCTTCAACACCGACCGCATCGACCACATCTACCGGGACCCGCACGAGCAGGGGACGCGCCTCTTCCTCCACTACGGCGACCTGAACGACGCCTCCTCGCTGAACCTGCTGCTGCGCAAGTTCCGGCCCGACGAGATCTACAACCTCGGGGCCCAGAGCCACGTCCGGGTGAGCTTCGACGTGCCCGAGTACACCGGCGACGTCACCGGCCTGGGCGCGGCCCGGCTGCTGGAGGCGGCCCGCGAGGCCGGCCTGGCCGGCACCCGCATCTACCAGGCCTCCTCCTCGGAGATGTTCGGCGCCTCGCCGCCGCCGCAGGACGAGCGGACCGTCTTCTACCCGCGCAGCCCCTACGGCGCCGCCAAGGTCTACGCCTTCTGGATGGGCGTGAACTACCGCGAGGCCTACGGGATGCACGTCTCGAACGGCATCCTCTTCAACCACGAGTCGCCGCGGCGCGGCGAGACCTTCGTCACCCGCAAGGTCACCCGGGCCGCGAGCCGCATCAAGGTGGGGCTGCAGCAGAAGCTCTACCTCGGGAACCTCGAGGCGAAGCGCGACTGGGGCTACGCCAGGGACTACGTCGAGGCGATGTGGCTCATGCTCCAGCAGCCGAAGGGGGACGACTACGTCGTCGCCACCGGCGAGGCCCACACCGTGCGGGAGCTGTGCGAGGCCGC
>JAJZTO010000392.1 GCA_021848865.1 Myxococcales bacterium | reverse complement strand
TTCTTCGGCCTGCCGGGGCTGGTGCTCGGCCCGGCGGTGGGGGCGGTGGCCTTCGAGCTGTGGAAGGACCCGGACCTGCCGCGGGCCGCCAAGGCCGGCGCCGGCGTGATGGTGGGCTTCCTGCTCGGCACCGCCTTCAAGGTGGCGCTGGGGGTGATGCTGGTCGGGATCCTGGTGCTGGCGCTGGCGGTCTAGCCGCCCGCCTTCCGGCGGGCCTCCAGCTCGCCGAGGATGCGCTCCATCCGCCGCTCCTCGGGGCCGACGTCGAAGCCGGCGGCCCGGGCCCCGTCCACCACCGCCAGGCAGAACAGGAACAGGGCGACGTGGGAGGGGCCGGGCTCCTCGCCCGGGTGGTCGAGGAGGAAGTGGGTGAGCCGCCCCTCCGCCGCGGCCAGGTCCCGGAAGCAGACCACCTCCGGCAGCTCGGGGACGGGGCCGGTGGCGGCGGTGGCCGGGGCGAAGGCCAGCCCGACGTCGGCCACCACCAGCTGCCGCCCGTCCTCCCGCACCAGCAGCAGGTAGGGGCGTCCGCTCGCGGCGTTCCGGCGCTCGTGGAGCGCGGCCACGCTCCCCCAGTCCACCGGCAGGGCCTTGCCGGAGTGCAGGTCCACGAGCAGGTCGCGCCCGGCGTCGTAGAGCACCGCCCCCGGGGCCTCGGCGGCGGCGCGCTGCAGGCGGGGTCGCCAGCCGGCGGGGGCGACGGCGCTCACCCCTCCTCCGGCGCGGACCAGGACACCTCCACCACGGTGAGCTCGGCCGGGCCGGCGGGACGCACCACCACCACCGACTCTCCCTGGCGCTTGCCGAGCAGGGCGCGCCCCAGGGGCGCGTCGACGCTGAGGAGCCCGCGCCCGAGGTCGAACTCGTCGGGTCCCACCAGCCGGTAGCAGCGCTCCTCCCCCTTCTCGTCCTCCACCGTCACCCAGGCGCCGAAGTAGGCCCGGCCGGAGGCGTGGGGGCGGGGCTCGAGCACGGTGAGCCCGTCCATGCGGACCGACAGCTCGCGCAGCCGCCGGTCCAGCTCCCGGAGCTTCTTCTTGCCGTAGATGTCCTCGGCGTTCTCGCTGCGGTCGCCGAGCGCCGCCGCCGCCTCCACCTCGGCGACGACGCGGGGCCGGAGCACCGTCCAGATGCGCTCGTGCTCCTCGGCGATGCGCCGGAAGCCGTCGGGCGTGATGTAGCGGGGGCGGGGAGCGGGAGCGGTCATGGCGCGGGGGGCGGCGGATCATAGCGGGCCCCCGGCCGGCGCGCGACGGGACCCGGTTGGCGGACCGGCCCGGCCCGGGCTACTGTCGCGGCGTGAAAGTCGCCGACCTCCTGCGCTTCGCCCACGAGCGGGGCGAGCCGATCTTCAGCTTCGAGTTCTTCCCGCCCAAGAGCGCCGACGGGGAGCAGCAGCTGCTCGCCACCGTCGAGGCGCTGCGCCCGCTGGCGCCGGCCTTCGTCTCGGTCACCTACGGCGCCGGCGGTTCCACCCGCAAGAAGACCGTCGAGCTGGTGACCCGCCTGAAGCGCGAGGCCGAGGTGGAGACGGTGGCCCACGTCACCTGCGTCGGCGCCTCGCGCGCCGAGCTGGCCGAGGTGCTGGACGAGGTGGCCGCCGCCGGGGTCCAGAACGTGCTGGCGCTGCGGGGCGACCCGCCCGCCGGGAGCGGCCCGTTCCAGCCGCACCCGCAGGGCTTCCGCTACGCCGCCGAGCTGGTGGCCTTCATCCGCTCCGAGCCGCGCCGCTGGCCCTTCTGCGTGGGCGCCGCCGCCTACCCCGAGGGGCACGTCGAGACCCGGGACCTGGGGCGGGACCTGGCCCACCTGAAGGCGAAGGTGGAGGCCGGGGCCGACTTCCTCGTCAGCCAGCTGTTCTTCGACAACGCCCACTACTTCCGCTTCGTGGAGCGCGCCGCCGCCGCCGGCATCCGGGTGCCGACGCTGGCCGGGATCATGCCCTTCACCAGCGTGGAGCAGGCCGAGCGCTTCACCCGGATGTGCGGGGCGAGCATCCCGGCCCCCCTGCGGGCGGCGATGGCGGCGCGGCGCGACGACCCGGAGGGCTCGCTGCAGCTGGGCGTGGCGCACGCCACGCTGCAGTGCGGCGACCTGCTGCGCCGGGGGGCCCCGGGCGTGCACTTCTACACCCTGAACCGCTCCCCCTCGACGCGGGCCATCCTGGCGGCGCTCCGGGCCAGCAGCCCGTGGCGGCAGCGGGACTGAGCCATGCGCTCCCCGGCGGCGGCGCGGCCGGCGCGGCGATCCGGACCGGGGGCGCGCCCAGGCGGCGCAACTTCCGGGCGCCGGGGGGGTTGGTGAGGGTGCCGATGCACCGCCTGCCCGGCATCCTCGCCGTCGCCCTGCTGGCCGCGACGGGCGTCGCCCGCGCCGGCGAGACGTTCCCCGGCGGGAACGAGATCTCGGACGAGCTGGGGGTGGCCTCGAGCCCCCCCACGCCGACGTCGCCGCGCGCCACCCAGGTCGCCAACTCCGTCGACGCCCTCCTCGACCTGGGGCGCGGCCTGAGCCTCGACCTGGGCGTGGACGCGGTCCACCTGAGGCCCACCGAGGCGGCCGCCGGCGCGGCGCCGACCCGGGGCGCCACCGTCTGGACCTTCACGGCCGGGCTGATCTGGGAGCTCGGCGAGCACCTCGCGCTGGACGGCTCGGTGCACGCCTCCCCCGCCGCCGAGCTGACGACCGACTTCACCGCCGAGTACCGCCACCTGGTCGGGGCCGCGGTGCGGACCGACCAGGTGGACGCGGCCCTGGTCTCCCGCTCCTCCTCGGCGGGCGCCCTCCTCGCCGCGACCTGGGACACCGCCGGCGACTCGGACGCGGAGACCGCGGTCGACCTCGGGGTCGGCCTGGAGCACTTCTCCAGCGAGCAGCGCCTCGAGGCGCCGCGCGACCGGCTGACCGGCGCGCCGGTGACCCTCGACGAGCTCATCAGCTCCTGCCGCCTGTTCCCGGGCCGGTGCCCCCGGGCGCTGGTGGGCGCGCTGGTCCTGTCGGGGCGGGCCGTGCCGGTGCTGCTGAACCAGGTCCCGCTCCGGGCCGGGGTCGTCGAGACGCTGTGGCGCGACACCGACCTGGGCCTCTCGGCGAGCTACTACCTCTACGACCGCGACCCGACCGAGGTGGGCTACTTCGGCCTG
>JAJZTO010000391.1 GCA_021848865.1 Myxococcales bacterium | reverse complement strand
CGCGGAGCTGCGCGCCGCCGACCTCCCGGCCGCGCCCGGCCTCAAGGCGCTCCCCGGGCCGGAGCGGCTCGACCTCCTGCTCGGCGGCGGCGAGGACTACGAGCTGCTCGCGGCGGTGCCGCCCTTCCGCCTGCGCCGGGCGGTGCGGGCGGCGCTCCGCGCCGGGGTGGCGCTCACGCCGGTGGGCCGGCTCACCCGGGGCCGCGCCGTGCGGGTCCTCGACGCCGGCGGGCGGCCGCTCCGGCCGCGCCGGGGCTGGGACCACCTGCGGGCCGGCTGAGCTTTCGCCGGCGCCCGCTTTGACAGGGCCCGGCGGGGACGTAGGATCGCGCGCGCGGAACGGGTGCTCCAGGGCCCGCCGGCCGGAGGTCACGTGGCGCGGAGCACCAGGGACGATCGGCAGCGGCCCAGCGCGCGGAGCGGCGAGGGCGCGCCCCACCTGCTGGCCCTGCGGGGCCGGCCGCCCGAGCCGCCGCCGCGCCGGCCGCCCGACACCGCCGTCACCCTCTCGCTGCAGACCAAGATCCTCATCCCCTACGTGGTGCTGGGGCTGGTGCTCCTCTACGCGGTGCCGGAGGTGAACGCCCGGGTGCCGGGCCGCTTCGGGGCCGGCGCGGTGGTGCTGGGGCTCACCCTGGCCATCGGCTACGGCCTGACCGTGGCCCTGGCGCGGGTCACCCGGCTGATGCGGCTCAAGGCCTCGGCCCAGGAGATCTCGTCGGGCGACCTGTCGCGCTCGGTCTCCTTCGCGGGCAAGACCCGGCTCCACGACGAGATCGACGACCTCACCGAGGCCATCCGCACCATGCAGGAGAACCTGCGCGACCTGGTGTCGCGCATCCAGCGCACCGCCCAGTCGGTGGCCGACAGCGCCAACGAGCTGCAGCAGAGCGCCGAGGACGTCAACGCCTCCACCGACGAGGTGGCCCACTCCATGGAGGCCATCGCCAAGGGGGCCGGCGAGCAGTCGGCGCTGGTGGAGCTGGCCTCCAAGGTCATCGGCGAGATCGCCGCCTCCATCGAGCGCACCGCCCGCAGCGCCGAGGAGGCGGCCCGGGCCTCGGCCGAGACCTCCACGGCCGCCACCGGCGGCGGCGAGGCGGCCCGGCTCACCGGCGAGAAGGTGAAGAAGGTCTTCGCCCGCATCGAGGTGGCCAGCGAGCAGGTCTTCGCCTTCGGCGAGCGCATCAAGGAGATCTCCAAGATCGTCGAGGCCATCACCGCGGTGGCGCAGCAGACCAACCTGCTGGCGCTGAACGCCACCATCGAGGCGGCCCGGGCCGGCGAGTACGGCCGCGGCTTCGCGGTGGTGGCCGACGAGGTCCGCAAGCTGGCCGAGAGCGCAGGCCGCTCCGCCGAGCAGATCTCCAGCGTGGCCGCCGACATCTCGGGGCGCGCCGCGCTGGTGGTGGGCACGATGCGCGAGTCGGTGTCGGAGCTGGGCGAGGGGCGCGAGGACCTGAACGCCATCATCCGGGCGCTCGGCGACATCTCCCGCATCGCCGCCGCCGGCGCCGAGAAGGTGGGCGGCATCACCCAGAGCGCCCGCGACCAGCTCAAGGGCTCGGCCGACATGGTCCAGGCCATGGACCACATCTCCGACGTCGCCACCTCCAACGCCAAGTCCACCGAGCAGGTGCGCAAGGTGACGAGCGAGCAGACCGCCGCCGTCCAGCAGATGGCCAGCGCGGCCCAGGAGCTGACCAACCTCTCGGTGGAGCTGCAGAGCGTGGTCTCCCGCTTCCGGCTGCTGGATCGCGGCTAGGCGTGGAGCCGGTCCGCCACGTCCTCTTCCGGGCCGGCGGCGAGCGCTTCGCCCTGCCGCTGGCGGCGGTGCGCGAGGTGGTGATCCCCCAGGCCCCCTTCGCGCGGGTCCCGCGCGGCGGCGCGGCGGTGCGCGGCGCCATGAACCTGCGCGGCCGGGTGGTGGGGGTGGTGGACGTGGCGGCGCTGCTGGGCGTGGGCGAGGAGCCGCTCCAGGGCGGCCGCGGCCAGGTGGTGATCCTCGACCGGGACCGGCGCGGGCTGGGGCTGCTGGTGGGCCAGGTGCTCTCGGTGGAGCCGCTGCTCCCGGCCGGGGGCGAGCCCCCGGGCTCGATGGTCCGCGGGGTGGGGCAGGTGGGCGGCGCGGCGGTGACGCTGCTCGACCCCGACGCCGTCGCCGCCGGGGCCGCGGCGCAGTTCGGCCCGGCCTGAGGCGCGCGGATCGGGCCGGCCCGTCGCTTGTTCGCGGTCCGCCGCCGGTGTACGTTTCCCGGCGAATCGGCGGGGCCCGCGATCGCGTCCCCCGCCGCAGCGGAGCCGGGAGCCCATGCCGAAGAGAGTCCTGATCGTCGACGACGCGATCTTCATGCGCAACATGATCCGGGACATCTTCGCGGGCGGCGGCTTCGAGGTCGTCGGCGAGGCGGCCAACGGGCTGGAGGCGGTGGAGAAGTTCAAGGAGCTGAAGCCCGACCTCACCACCATGGACATCGTGATGCCGTTCAAGAGCGGCATCGAGGCCACCCGCGAGATCATCAAGCAGGAGCCGCGGGCGGTGATCGTGATGTGCAGCGCGCTGGGCCAGGAGTCGCTGGTGATGGAGGCCATCGAGGCCGGGGCCAGCGACTTCATCGTCAAGCCCTTCAAGTCCGAGGACGTCCTCGCCGTCGTCCGCAAGGTCCTCGGCGAAACCTAGGAGCGCGACCCGACGGCGGGCGCGGCACCGCTCTGTCCTCGGACCTCCAGCGATACCTCGGCCTCTACGTCTCCGAGTCCGGCGACAAGCTCCAGCGCCTGGGCCAGGGGCTGGTGCGGCTGGAGGCGGCGGCGCGGGGCGAGACCCCGCTCCCGCCCATCGTGGACGAGATGTTCCGGCACGCCCACAGCCTGAAGGGCATGTCGGCGGCCATGGAGCTGGAGGGCGTGAAGGAGGTGGCCCACCGCGCCGAGGAGCTGCTCGACCTCTTCCGCCGCGCCGGCGCGGCGCCCGACGCCGCCGCGGTGGACGCGCTGCTCCTCGCCGTGGACGGGATGCAGGGGATGGTGGACCGGGCCGCGGCCGGCGAGAACCCGCCCGCCGACCCGGTGCTGCTGGCCCGCCTGTCCGAGGCGGTGGCCCTCGCCGCCGCGCCCGCGCCGGCCGGGGCGGCGACCCCGGCCT
>JAJZTO010000390.1 GCA_021848865.1 Myxococcales bacterium | reverse complement strand
GCGCTACGCCCGCGACCCGGTGGCCGAGCTGACCGCCGCCGGCGCTCCGCTGGTGGTGAACGTCTCCGCCTCGCCCTACGCGCTGGGGAAGCCGGCGCTCCGGGAGCGGATGCTCGCCGCCTCCGCCCGCGGCCACGGCGCCGCGGTGGCCTACGTGAACCAGGTGGGCGGCGACGACTCCCTGGTGTTCGACGGCAACTCCATGCTGGTCGGGCCCGGCGGCGCGGTGCTGGCGCGCGCCCCGCTGATGGAGGAGGCGCTGGTGCTGTGCGGCCTCGACGGCTCGGGGGCCGAGGTGCGGGTCGAGCCGGGCGGCCCCTCGGCCGGGCCGGCGGCGGGGCCGGCCGAGGCGGGGGCGGACGAGGTCTACCGGGCGCTGGTGCTGGGGCTGCGCGACTACGCCCGCAAGTGCGGCTTCCGCGGCGCGGTGGTGGGCCTCTCCGGCGGCATCGACAGCGCCCTGACCGCCTGCCTCGCCGCCGACGCCCTCTCCCCGGCGGCGGTGCTGGGGGTGGCCATGCCCTCCCGCTACAGCTCCCGCCACTCCCGCGAGGACGCGTCGGCGCTGGCCCGCAACCTGGGGCTGCGCTTCCGCGAGATCCCCATCGAGCCCATGCACGCCGCCTTCCTGTCCCAGCTCGAGGGCTCGACGGGCCGGCCGCTCGGCGACCTCGCCGGCCAGAACGTCCAGGCCCGCATCCGCGGCCAGATCCTGATGGCGCTCTCCAACGACGAGGGGCTGCTGTGCCTCTCCACCGGCAA
This sequence comes from Myxococcales bacterium, assembly GCA_021848865.1. Classification (GTDB taxonomy): domain Bacteria; phylum Myxococcota; class Myxococcia; order Myxococcales; family Anaeromyxobacteraceae; genus JACRMN01. The sequence continues at coordinate 2,401 of JAJZTO010000390.1, read as the reverse complement.
CAAGAGCGAGCTGGCGGTGGGCTACTGCACCCTGTACGGCGACATGGCCGGCGGGCTCGCGGTCATCGGCGACCTGCCCAAGACGCTGGTCTACCGGGTGGCCCGCGCCGCCAACGCCCGGGCCGGGCGGGAGCTGGTCCCCGAGCGGACCTTCACCAAGGCGCCGTCGGCGGAGCTGAAGCCCGACCAGACCGACCAGGACACGCTGCCGCCCTACGAGGTCCTCGACGACATCCTGGCCGCCTACATCGAGGATCGGCGCACCGCCGCCGAGATCGCGGCCCGCGGCCACCCGCTCGACGTGGTCCGGCGGGTGCTGCGGATGGTGGTGGGGAGCGAGTACAAGCGGCGCCAGGCGGCGCCGGTGCTCAAGGTGACGGGCAAGGCCTTCGGGGAGGGGCGCCGGCTGCCCATCGCCCACGGCTGGCGGCCGTAGCGCTCAGATCAGCCCCAGGGTCGCGGCCGCGAAGAGCCAGAGCGGCGTCCCCACGAGCAGGAGCAGCACCCAGAGGAGCTGCAGGAGGCGCCGGCGCCCCGGCTCGGCCTGGCGCGCCGCCGCGGCGCGCAGCGCGCCGGCGGCGAAGGCGACGAGGAACAGGGGGACGAGGAGCCAGAGCGCCTGGGAGAGCGTCCCGATCCGCACCGTGCCCCCCCGCGGTCAGACGGTCATCACTTCCTTTTCCTTCGCCACCACCATCTCGTCGATCTTCTTCACGCCCTCGTCGGTCTCCTTCTGGACCTTTTCGAGGGACTTCTTGGCCTCGTCGGCCGCGATCTCGCCGTCCTTCTCCCCCTGCTCCAGCAGCTCCTTGGCGTCGCGGCGCTCGTTGCGGATGGCGAGCTTCTGCTCCTCCCCCTTCTGCTTCACCTGCTTGACGATCTCCTTGCGCCGCTCCTCGGTGAGGGCCGGGATGGGCACGCGCACCAGCTCCTTGTCCGACTGGGGGTTCAGGCCCAGGTTGGCCTCGCGGATGGCCTTGTCGATCGCCGGGATGAGCGGCTTCTCCCAGGGCTTCACGGTGATGAGCCGGGCGTCGGCCACCGCCAGGGTGGCCACCTGGTTCAGCGGGGTGGGCGTGCCGTAGTAGTCCACGCGCACGCCGTCGAGCAGGTGCAGGTTGGCGCGCCCGGTCCGGATCCCCTGCATCTCGGCGCGGAAGTGCTCGTGGGTCTTGGCGATGCGGGCGTGGAGGTCCTTGATCACGTCGTCGGCGAGGCCCATCGGTGCATCCTCCTCGTTGGCGGACGCCGCTCAGGCGCGGCTGGTGTGCTTCCCCACGGTGGTGCCGATCTCCTCGCCCATCACCGCCCGCCGGACGTTCCCGGCACCGGTGAGGTCGAAGACCACGATGGGCAGCTCGTTGTCCATGCACAGGCTGATGGCCGTGGAGTCCATCACCTTGAGGTTCTTCTTCAGCACGTCGATGTAGGAGAGGGTCCGGAACTTGGTGGCCGCCGGGTTCTTCTTGGGGTCGTCGGTGTAGACCCCGTCCACCTTGGTGGCCTTGAGCAGCACGTCGGCGTGGATCTCCATGGCGCGCAGGCTGGCGGCGGTGTCGGTGGTGAAGTACGGGTTCCCGGTGCCGGCGGCGAAGATCACCACCCGCCCCTTCTCCAGGTGGCGGATGGCGCGGCGGCGGATGTAGGGCTCGGCCACCTGGTGCATCTCGATGGCCGACTGGATGCGGGTCTGGACGCCGATCTTCTCGAAGGCGTCCTGGAGCGCCATGGAGTTGATGACCGTGGCCAGCATCCCCATGTAGTCGGCGCTGGAGCGGTCCATCCCCTCGGTGGCGCCGGAGACGCCGCGGAAGATGTTGCCCCCGCCGATGGTGAGCGCCACCTCGACGCCCAGGTCCACCACGTCCTTCACGTCCTGTGCGATGGAGGCCAGCGTCTTGGGCGAGATGCCGTACTTCCCGTCGCCCATCAGCGCCTCTCCGCTGAGCTTGAGGAGGATGCGCTTGTAGCGGGGCTTGGGCTTCTCGGCTCTCTCGCTCGCCATGGTCGGCGCTTCTATCCAAGGGCGCGAGGGTGGTCAAGGCGCGCCGGTCGGCGGATTGTACCCGAAGGAAGGGGCGTTCCGGTGGCTACGAGGCCGGGACCGTGACCGAGGGCGTCTCCCGCTCGCCGCCCCCGCCCGCGTTTCCGCCCCCTCCGCCCCCGCGGCGGCGCCGGCGGCGCCCCCCGCGGTGGCGCCGGCGGCGGCGGGCCTCCCCCGGTTCGCCCGCCTCGGCCGGGGCGGCTGCCGGCCCGGAGGCGCGAACCGCCTCGGGCGCGGCCTCCCGGTCCCCGCCTTCCCCTCACAACCATCTCCGACACGTATATGCTCACGTTCATATTGGTTCAGCTCGGCATCCCCGAGGATGGACTGATCATCTCCGGTTTTGACCGGCCCAAT
>JAJZTO010000389.1 GCA_021848865.1 Myxococcales bacterium | reverse complement strand
TGGAGGAGGAGCACCCGGTCGACGGCGTCGTCGAGCACCTGCTTCTTCAGCGCCGCCGGCGGCGGCTCGGCCTCCAGGCCGGGGGCGTCGGCGCCGCCCTCGCGCAGCGAGCGGCGCAGGGCGTCGGCCGACACCGGCTCGCCGTTCACCACCGCCACCGCCCGCGGCCCGCCCGCGTCGCGCCCGGCGCCGCCGCAGCGGCCGCAGGCGGCGACGAGCGGCAGGAGGAGCAGGAGCCGGCGGGCGCCGCGGGGCAACGGGATCCCCTGGCCGCTACTTCGCGGGCGGCGCGCCGCCGTGGAAGCCGCCGGCCGGCGCGTTGGGCACCACCGCCGGGCCGCCCGGCAGGGGCGAGGGAGCGCCGGCCACCGCCACCTTCTCCAGCTCGGCGTCGTCCACCTTCACCGCCGCCTCGTCCCGGAGCTTCTTCACGTACTCGTCGAACTCCTTGGTCATCCGCTCGCGGTAGATGCGCTGGGCGATCTGGCCCTTCACCGCGTCGAAGGGACGGTCCACCGCCTCCTGGCGCCCCTGCACCTTGAGGATGGCGAAGCCCTGCGGCGTCTCCACCACGCCCGAGGTCTCGGCGTCCTTGAGCGCGAAGGCGGTGTCGGCGGCCGCCTTGCCCCAGGCCTTCTCCAGCTCGTCGTGGCTCTTGAAGTTCAGGTCGCCGCCGAAGGGCTTGGTGGCGGCGTCGTCGCTCTTCTCGCGGGCCACGGCCACGAAGGCCATGGGGTTCTTCTTCTCCTCGGCGTGGATCCGGGCCAGCACCGCCTTGGCCGCCGCCTGCTTCCTGGCGCGCTCCGCGCCGGAGGCCGGGGCCTGGATCAGGATGAGGTAGGTGCGCAGCCGCAGCGGCCGGACGAAGTCGTCCTGGTGCTGCTCGTAGAAGGCCTTCTGGTCGGCCTCCGGCACCTTCCCGGCCGCGTCCTGGTCGCTGAAGGTCTTCTGCACCAGCTTCTGGACCATCACCTTCTTCAGGGTGAGCTGGACGTCCGGGTCCTTGTCGAGCCCCTGCCGCTGGGCCTCCTGGGCGAGCACCTCGAAGCGCAGCAGGTTGTCGAGGAACTCCTTCTTCCGCTCCAGGGTGTTGTACCGGGCGCGGATGAAGGGCGACTGCTCGTCGAGCCGGGCCTTGAACTCGGCGGCGGTGACGGAGACGCCGTTCCCCTGGGCGACGAAGGGGCCCTGCTTGTCGGAGCCGCCGCGCGAGCAGGCGGCGGCGGAGAGGGCCAGGACCACGGCGAGGGAAGACTTGCGCATCGGTCGATCGCTCCTGTGACGGGGCCTTGGACGACGGGTCCGTGAGTGAGGTTCCGCAGGCCGGAACGGACGGGCCGCCCGGTCTCTTCCCACAAGGGGAGGCCGCGATCAAGCTCGTCCGGGGGCGCTCCCGGACCCCTCCCGGGCGCAGCGCGCCAGGCCGGCCAGCACCTCCCGGGCGCCGGCGAGCAGCTCCATGCCCGCCGCCGCCTCGGCCGCCGGCGACGGCGGCGGGCCGGGCCGGGGGCGCCTCACCTGGTCGGGGGGCACCGGCCGGCCGCCCTCGCCGAGGTGGACCACCAGCTTCATGTCGGGCGTCAGCCGGAGCGCCCCGCCGCTCTTCTGCACCCACTTCGCCAGGGCGAAGGGGTCCAGGGCCGCGGTCTCGCCCAGCGTGAACACCAGCCGCCCCGGCCCCGCCTCCAGGGCGCGGATGGCCAGGGCGCGGAGCCGGACCTTCACGGCCATCAGCGCCGAGAGGGCGTCCAGCTCGGGCGGGGCGTCGCCGTAGCGGTCCAGGATCTCGGCCCGGATCTCCTCCAGCTCCTCGTCGCCGCCCGCCTGGGCGAAGCGCTTGTAGAACCAGAGCCGCTGGTGGACGTCGGGGATGTAGCCGTCGGGCAGCCAGGCCGGGGCCGGCAGCTGGACGTCGGGCTCCAGCTCTTCGCGCGGCGCCTCGCCCTTGCGCTCGCGCACCGCCTCCTCCAGCAGCTGGGTGTAGAGGTCGAAGCCGATGGCCTCGATGTGGCCCGACTGGTCCTTGCCGAGGAGGTTCCCGGCGCCGCGGATGTCCAGGTCGTGGCTGGCGATCTGGAAGCCGGCCCCCAGCTCGGAGAAGCGCTGCAGCGCCTCCAGCCGCTTCACCGCGTCGGCCGTCACCGGGCGGCGCGCCGGCACCAGCAGGTAGGCGTAGGCGCGCTCGCGGCTCCGGCCCACCCGGCCGCGGATCTGGTAGAGCTGCGCCAGCCCGAAGTGGTCGGCCCGGTTCACGATCACGGTGTTGGCGCTGGGGATGTCGAGGCCGCTCTCGATGATCGAGGTGGCGAGCAGCACGTCCAGCTCGCGGTCCACGAAGCGGCGCATCACCTCCTCGAGCTTCCCCTCGCCCATCTGGCCGTGGGCCACCCCGACGCGGGCGTCCGGCACCAGCTCCTTCAGGAAGCGCTCCATCCCGCCGATGGAGCGGACGCGGTTGTGCACGAAGAAGACCTGCCCGCCGCGCCGGAGCTCCTGGAGGATCGCCTCCCGCACCGCCAGCGGATCGAACTTCACCACGAAGGTGCGGATGGCGCGGCGGTCCTCCGGCGGGGTGGCGATGATCGACAGGTCGCGCACCCCGGCCAGGCTCATGTGCAGGGTGCGGGGGATGGGGGTGGCGGTGAGGGTGAGCACGTCCACCAGCCGGCGCAGCCGCTTGAGCCGCTCCTTGTGGGCCACGCCGAAGCGCTGCTCCTCGTCCACCACCAGCAGCCCCAGGTCCTTGAAGGAGACGTCGGCGGCCAGCAGCCGGTGGGTGCCGATGACCACGTCCACCTGGCCCGCCGCCACCTCGCGCAGGAGGGCGCGGACCTCCTCCGCCGACTTCATCCGGGAGAGGGCCTCGACCCGGACCGGGTAGCCCTTGAAGCGCTCGCGGAAGGTGCGCTCGTGCTGCGCCGCCAGCACCGTGGTGGGCACCAGCACCGCCACCTGCTTGCCGGAGAGCACCGCCAGCATGGCGGCGCGCATCGCCACCTCGGTCTTGCCGTAGCCGACGTCGCCGCAGACCAGCCGGTCCATGGGAGGCGGGGGGGCGGCGGAGCCCTTCCCCCGCTTCAGCATGTCGGCGAGCACGTCCTCGATGGCCTTCTGCTGGTCGGGCGTCGGCTCCCAGGGGAACTCGGCCTCGAACTCCCGGTAGGTGGCG
>JAJZTO010000388.1 GCA_021848865.1 Myxococcales bacterium | reverse complement strand
ACGCCGCTCCCGATCATCACCAGCACCAGGACCACGAAGGCCACGGTGGCCCAGGGCGGCGCCCGGCCGGAGGGCCGGCGCGGGGCCGCCACGCCCTCGGGCATGGCGCCGAGCGCCGAGAGGATCTGCACGCCGGCGGCGTAGAGCCCCTCGCCGTAGCGCCGCTCCCGGAAGGCGGGGGCGATGGTGTCGCGGATGATGCGGCCGGACTGGGCGTCGGTGAGCCCGCCCTCGATGCCGCCGCCCACCTCGATGCGGACCTTGCGCTCCTCCAGCGCCACCAGCACCAGGACCCCGTCGTCCCGGCCCCGGGAGCCGATGCGCCAGGCCTCCGCCACCTTCATGCTGAAGTCCTCCAGCGCGTCGCCGTCCAGGGAGCGGACGATGAGGTACTGGAGCTGGACGCCGCGGCCGCCGTCGCGCGCCCGGGCCGCCCGGCACAGGTCGGCGAGGGCCTCGGCCGAGCGGGCGTCGAGCAGGCCGGCCTGGTCCACCACCGGGCCGGCGAGGCGCGGCACCTCGCGCGCCGGGACGGCCGGCGCGGCGGCGAGCAGGAGCGCGGCGGCGAGGGGGCGCACGGCCACGGCCGGGCCCGGGGCCGCTAGAACTTCACCTGGGGTGCCTTCTCGGCGTCGGGGGTGGTGGCGGCGAACTGGGCCTTGGGCTGCTTGTGGTAGAGCATCGCGTTGGTCCAGCTCGTCGGCGGGACGGTGACCAGGTCGTTGAACTTCCGGATCTCCTCGATGTAGCGCCGGCGCGCCACGCCGATGCGGTTCTCGGTGCCCTCGAGCTGCACCTGCAGGTCCTGGAAGTTCTGGTTGGCGCGGATCTGCGGGTAGGACTCGGCGACGGCCATGAGCCGGCCCAGGGCGGACTTCAGCCCGGCCTGCGCCTCCTCGAACTTCTTCATGTTCTCGGGGGTGAGCTGGTCCACGCTGAGCTGGACCTGGGTGGCCTTGGCCCGCGCCGCGATCACCGCCTCCAGCGTGTCCTTCTCGTGGGCCGCCGCCCCCTTCACCGTCTCCACCAGGTTCGGCACCAGGTCGGCGCGCCGCTGGTACTGGTTCTGCACCTCGGCCCAGGCCGCGGAGACCGCGTTCTCGCCCTGGGGGATGGACTGCACTCCACAGGCCGCCAGCGACAGCGCGGCGGCGACGACCAGGATCCTCGTGGGAGCTCGCATGCCGTGAGGGTAATGCACCGCGCGCGAGTGTAAAGTGCTTCCGGTGAAGCCACCCCCCGGATGGAGCCGGTACTACCGGATCGTCGCACGCATCCCGCGCGGGCGCGTCACCACCTACGGCGGCGTCGCGGCGCGGGCGGGGCGGCCGCGCAGCGCCCGCGAGGTCGGCTACGCGCTCTCGGCGCTCCGCGGCGCGCTCCACGACCTGCCCTGGCACCGGGTGCTGGGCAAGCGGGCCGGCGACTGGGCCGCCGTGTCGCTGCTCGACGCCGTCGGCGCCGCGGCGCAGCGCGACCTGCTGGAGCGGGAGGGCGTGGCCTTCGACGCCCGCGGGCGGGTGTCGCTCGAGCGCCACGGCTGGAGGCCGCGGCCGCGGCCGGCGCGCCGCCGGAAGGGAGGGAGAGCGTGAGCCCCGTGGTCCGCGTGCTGGTGACCGGCGGCACCTTCGACAAGGTGTACGACGAGCTGTCGGGGAAGCTCTTCTTCCGGGAGACCCACCTTCCCGAGATGCTGCAGCGGGGGCGCTGCCGGCTGGAGGTGTCGGTCGAGACCCTGATGATGATCGACAGCCTGGAGATGACCGACGCCGACCGCGGGCGGGTGGTGGAGCGCTGCCGCGCCGCCCCCGAGGCGCGCCTCGTCGTCACCCACGGGACCGACACCATGGCCGAGACCGCCCGGGCCCTGCACGCCGCCGCCCTGGGCAAGACGGTGGTGCTCACCGGCGCCATGGTGCCGTACGCCTTCGGCAGCTCCGACGGCCTCTTCAACCTGGGCAGCGCCCTCTCCTTCGTCCAGGTGCTGCCGCCCGGCGTCTACGTGGCCATGAACGGCCGGCTCCTCGCGGGCGACCGGGTGCACAAGGACCGGCGCGCCGGGATCTTCGTGGAGGAGTAGGCGCGGCGGCGCCCGGCCCCATGACCGCCCTCCCCGCCCTCTCCGACGCCCAGGTGGCCGCAGCCTGGGCCCTGTTCCTCGCGAGCTACCTGGTCTTCGCCCTGGGCAAGTTCCCGGGGCTGAAGATCGACCGGCCGGGCGCGGCCATCATCGGCGGGGTGGCGATGGTGGCGGCCGGCGTCGTGATCGCCTTCTTTCCTGGGCGCGCCACCGGCGCTGGCGGCGGCGCTGGCGGCGGTGGCGCTGCTCTCCAACCTGGTGAGCAACGTCCCGGCGGTGATGCTGCTGAAGTCGCTGGTGCCGGGCTTTGCCGACCCCCACGCCGGCTGGCTGCTGCTCGCCATGGCCTCGACCCTGGCCGGGAACCTCACCATCACCGGCTCGGTCGCGAACCTCATCGTCGCCGAGACCGCCCGGCCCGAGGTGCGGCTCGGCTTCAGGGACTTCCTGCGGGTGGGCGTCCCGGTCACCGCCGCCACCCTCCTCGTCGGATGGGGGTGGCTGGCGTGGGTGCCGTGAGGAGCGAGGTGTCGAGCCCGGCCGTCCCCGGGTCGCAGGAGGCCGCGACCGCCCCATGATCGTCGACGCGCACTACCACCTCGAGCCCCGCCTCGAGACCGTCGAGCGGCTCCTCGCCGGGATGCGGGCGCACCGCATCGAGCGCGTGGCGCTCATGGCGACGGTGAGCGAGCCGCTCCACCTGGGCCGCCTCGGGCTTCGCTACTGGGAGGCGATGCGCGGCGCGCTCGCCGGCCGCTCGCCGCGATGGGGCCGGCTGCTCTACGCCGGCACGGTGCGGCCCTGGGGCCGCGTCTCCTACCTGGAGAGGGGCATCGCCATCCTCGACCGGCCCGACAACGACGCCGTCGAGCGGGCCATCGCCGCGCACCCGGACCGGTTCGTCGGCTGGATCGTCGCCAACCCGCGCGACCCCGGCGCGGTCGAGGACGCGGGGCGGCGCCTCGGCCGCCCGGGCTGGATCGGCGTGAAGGCGCACCCCTTCTGGCACCGCTACCCGGTGGCGCGGCTCGACGACCTGGCCGCGCTCTGCCAGGAGCGCGGGAAGCCGCTCCTGGTCCACCTCGGCGCCGGGC
>JAJZTO010000387.1 GCA_021848865.1 Myxococcales bacterium | reverse complement strand
CGCCGTTGCCAGGTCCCCGGGGAGCGGCGCCGTCACGTCGACGCGGCCGCCGGCCGGCGACGGGAAGGCCAGCCGCGAGGCGTGGAGCCCCTGGCGCGGGAGCAGCTCCGAGGCGAGCCCGTAGACCAGGTCGCCCAGCACCGGGAAGCCGGCCTCGGCCAGCTGGACGCGGATCTGGTGGGTCCGCCCGGTGTCGAGCGTGACCCGCAGCAGGGCGGCGTCGCGCAGCCGCCGCTCCACCCGCCAGGAGAGGCGCGCCCGCCGGGCCGAGCGGACCCGGGTGGTGAAGCGCCGGGTGTCGCGGGGATCGCGGCCGTAGGGCGTGTCGAGCGACTGCTCGTCGGGCGGCGCCCCGGCCACCAGGGCCAGGTACTCCTTCTCCACCTGCCCCTCCTCGAAGGCGCGCCGCAGCGCCTGCAGCGCCAGGTCGGTGCGGGCCAGCATCAGGCAGCCGCTGGTCGACTGGTCGAGCCGGTGGACCAGGCCGGGCAGCGTCCGTCCGGCCACGTCGAACCCGCCCAGCCGGCTCACCGCCGAGACCACCGACGGGCCGGCGACCCTGGCCGGCTCCACCGGCAGCCCCGCCACCTTGTCGACCACCAGGCAGGCCGCGTCGTCGTGGAGGATGGGCAGGTCGGGGCCGGCGGCGTCCCCTGGCCGGATGGTGCGCGGCGGCGGCAGCACCACCTCCACCTCCTCTCCGCCGAAGAGCTTGCGGACGGGCGAGCAGGTCTTGCCCCGGATCCGGACACGCCCCTGGTCGATGAGCCAGCGGGACCGCTCCAGCGTCTGCCCGGTGCGCGCCGCCAGCCAGCGATCGAGCCGGGCGCCGGCGTCGGAGAAGGGGACGATGATCGGGTCTTCGGCCACGGCCCGGCTCTACCACGGGACCCGGAAAAGCGGAGCGCCCTGGCGCAAACGGCGAGCGCCCCGGTCTCCCGGGGCGCCGCGAAGCTGACGGTGGTGACCGATGGGCGGCTACGGCTTCGGCTCGACCGGGGTACCGGCCTCGGCCACCGGCACGTCCTTGCCGGACCGGGTCAGGGCGGCGACGGCCGCGCCACCCACGGCGCCGAGGACCGCGGAGAAGGAGGCCACCGCGGCGACGCCGACCACCATGCCGCCGACGATGAAGGCGCGGACCGCGAAGGAGGCGTCCACCGGCGTCCCGAAGATGCCGCCGGCCAGGAGCACGCCGGCGTAGCCGCCGTAGAGGATGGAGGGGAGCAGGCCCACGGCCAGGAAGATGGCGAGGCCGATGCCGGCGCCGACGAGCGTGAAGGTCCTGCTGGTGTTCTTCCGAGTGGTGGTCATGGCGTCCTCCCTGCGTGGGCCCGTTCACCGGCACCCGAAGCATCTACTTGCACCTGGCTTGCCAGCCGGTGGGGCCAGGGATTCCGCCGGGTTGGCTCGCAGGCTGTCGGGGATTCCCGACATCGTGCCGGGAACGGTACGGGTGGCGAGGAGCTAGCGCGGCTCGCCGCGGAGCCGGTCGATCTCGGCCCGGAGCAGCGCGCACTCCTGCGTGAGGCGGCGGACCCGCGCGGCGTTCATGGAGCCGGCCACGGTCACCGAGACCATGTTCACGGACAGGTAGATGATGGCGATCCCGAAGAGCGCGTTGGCCGGGATCTCGACGCCTACCGCCCGCGCGAAGAGCAGGAGGAGCTGCGGATAGGCGGTGGCCGCGAGGGCGCCGATGGTCGAGAGGAGCCAGACCAGGCTGTCGCGGAGCGAGAGCCGCCGGGCCCGCACCATCGCGACCACCCAGCCGAGGAAGAGGAGCAGGACCGCCGCCCCGAGGAGGCGGATCCCGATGGGGAGCACCTCGTGGGTCATGGCGACACCTCCGCGCCGTGCACCCGCCGCGTGAAGAGGCCGCGGCCGGGCAGGATCAGGATCGCGAGCGAGACCTTGACGAGATAGTAGAGCGTCCGGAGCGCGGTGATCGAGCTCTGTCCGTGCTCCCGCTCCGTCATGCGCACCGGGACCTCCCGCAGCCGGAGCTGGTGGCTGGTGGCGAGCGCGATCGCCTCGGGCTCCGGGTAGTCGGACGGGTAGTGGCGCGCGAACACCTCGATGGCGCGGCGGTTCGCGGCGCGGAACCCGGAGGTGGGGTCGGTCACGCGCGCCCCGCTGCGCAGGCGCAGGATCCAGGCCAGGTACCGGATCCCCGCGCGGCGCGCGGCGGTCGACTTGAAGCCGCCCGCCTCGAGGAAGCGCGATCCGATGACGACGTCGGCGCTGCCGTCGGAGAGCGGCGCCAGCACCTGGGCGAGGTGGCTGGGGTCGTGCTGGCCGTCGCCGTCGATCTGCACCGCCACGTCGTAGCCCCGGTCGCGGGCGAAGAGGTACCCGGTCTGCACCGCCCCGCCGATCCCGAGGTTGGCGGGGAGCCGGAGGACCGTGAGGCCCAGCGAGGCGGCCACCTCGCTGGTCCCGTCGGTCGAGCCGTCGTCGACGACGCAGACGTCCACCCCGGGCGCGTGCGCGCGCAGGGCCCGCGCCACGTTGGGCAGGTTCTTGGCCTCGTTGAAGGCGGGGACGATGACCAGGGTCCGCATCGTCCGCCGATGCTACCACCTGGCCCCCCGGGTGCTCCGGGAACCTGTGCCGCCCCCCGGGGCCGTGGCCGGCGGGTCGCGCGGGGGTAAGATGCCGCGCCCATGGCCCGCGCCGCGATCGTCGTCCTCACCTTCAACACCGAGCGGTTCGTCGATTCCTGCTTCGGGAGCCTCGGCCGGGCGCGCCTCGGCGGCGCCGAGGTGATCGCGGTCGACAACGGCTCGAAGGACGGAACGGTCCGGGCCATCCGGGAGCGCTTCCCCTGGGTCACCGTCGTCGAGACCGGCGCCAACCTCGGCTTTGCCGGCGGGAACGACATCGGCATGCGCCGCGCGCTCCACGCCGGCGCCGAGTGGGTCTACCTCCTCAACCCCGACACCGAGGTGGACGACGGCTTCCTCGAGGAGGCCATGGCCGTCGCCGACGCCGACCCCCGGGCCGGCGCGGTCCAGTCGCTCCTCCTCCTCGACCCGGAGCGCGAGCGCGTCAACTCGTCGGGGAACGAGATCCACTTCCTCGGCTTCGGCTACTGCGGCGGCTACCGGACCCTCCGGGGCGAGGCGCCGAGGGCGCCACGGGAGATCGCCTTCGCGTCGGGCGCAGCCTCACTCTGGCGCGC
>JAJZTO010000386.1 GCA_021848865.1 Myxococcales bacterium | reverse complement strand
CCACCGACTGGCCGCCCTTCAGGGCGGCCGCGCCCGGGGCCCTGTCGAGCCCGCCGCAGCCGGCGCCGGCGATCCGCGCCGCGCCGGCGGCGCGCTTCAGGGCGAGGCGGTCTTGCACAGGCAGGTCCCCTTCACCGAGCCCGAGGCGCCGTCGCAGGTCCAGTCGGTCGCGGCGCCCCCGAGCGCCGAGGCGCAGTCCGCGCTGGTGGAGCAGCCGCCGGCCGGCACCTGGCCGAGGTACAGCGCCTGGAGCGTCTGTCCGGGCTGCACCTCGCAGGCGCCGCCCGCCTTCACCTGGACGCAGGCGCTGGGGCTCGTCCCGTCGGCGACCCCGGCGGCGTTGCGCGTCGGGTCGCCGGCGTTCTGCGACGGGCTCGCGCCCGGCGTGGTGCTGCAGTAGACGAACCACCACTCCGAGGCCGCGTCGGGGCCAGCGCAGGTGTGCACCGTGGCCCCGGCGCCGTCCACCACCCGGAGCTGCGTCACCACGCCGGCCGCCGGGGTCGTCGGCAGGGTGAGGCCGGCGGGCGGCTTCACCAGCTCGGCGATCTTGGGCAGGGTGCTGGTGCCGAAGTTCGGGTCGCAGACCGAGCCCTCGACGACCGAGGCGCCGATGTTGCGGAAGTCGTCGCCCAGCGTCTTGAACCGCGTGCCGGGGCCGTACCCGCCGCAGCTGCCGCCGGGGCAGTTGCAGCTGAACCCGAGGTCGTTGCCGGGCCGGATGAAGGCCGCGCTGAACGGGCGCCCCAGCCCGCCGAAGAAGGCCGCGTAGTCGGCCACCGGCGTCTGCTTCTGCTGCGCCGCCGGGAGGAGCGTGTCGTTGGTGCAGGAGTCGCTGCCCGAGAACGCGCCGGGGTTCCAGACCAGGCCGCCGGAGTTGGCCGCCGGGCTGGAGCAGTCGTCCTCGTTGCCCACCCAGACCACCACCAGCTTGGCGCCCGGGTGCAGGAAGCCGGCGTTGGGCGCGGCGCCGGAGAGCGCCTTCTGGACCGCCCTCCGGGAGGCCTCGAGGTGCATCTCCTGGTTCGCGCCGCAGGAGCCGACCTGCACGTTCTGGCCGAACTGGGTGATGAGGGCGTTGATGGCCGCGTCGCCCGGGTAGGCCGCCCAGTTCAGGCTCTTCGTGAAGGCCAGCACCTTGGGGTTCGTGCCGAGGCCCACGAGGTCGCCCGCGAAGTACGGAGCGTTGGGCGTGGAGAGTCCTTGAGTGCAGCCGGTGCCGTAGAACCTGGTGATGATGTCGCCGCAGATGGCGCCCGGCGGCGCGCAGGCATAGCTGTAGACCGGTGGGTACTTCGGGAACTGGATGGAGCAGAGGCCGGGCGTGACCGCACCGCAGTAGTTCGCCGACCCCTGGACCATCTCGTTCACCAGCACCGAGGAGGAGGTCACCGCGATGTAGAAGTCGAAGGGCTGCTTCCCGTCCGTGATCCGCTGCTTCTGGGTGGCGGCCAGGCTGTCGATGAAGGCGACGAAGTTCTGCGCCAGGTTGGCCTGGATCGGGTCCATCGAATAGGAGTCGTCCACCACGAAGAGCACGTCGGCGGTGGTGACGTCGCTGAGCGACACCCGCGCCTGGCCGGGCTGGATGGTGCACCGGCCCACCGGGTTGAACCGGTAGTCCTGGCAGCCGAGGAGGGCCCCCGCGAGGGCCAGGAAGGCGAGGCGGTTCCGCATCGGGCCGATGATACCCCAGGGCCGCACCGCGGGAAGGAACCGGCCGGGGCCGGGGTGGGCGCTACTCCCACTCGATGGTGGCCGGGGGCTTCGACGAGATGTCGTAGACCACCCGGTTGATGCCGCGCACCTCGTTGATGATGCGCGAGGAGATGCGCCCCAGCACGTCGTAGGGCAGCCGGGCCCAGTCCCCGGTCATGCCGTCGGTGGACTCGACGGCGCGGATGGCGCAGGTGGACTCGTAGGTCCGCTCGTCTCCCATCACCCCCACCGAGCGCACCGGCAGGAGCACCGCGAAGGACTGCCAGAGCTTCTCGTAGAGCCCGGCCCGGCGGATCTCCTCCTGGACCACGACGTCGGCCCGGCGGAGCACCGCGAGCCGCTCCTCGGTCACCTCGCCCAGCACCCGGATGGCGAGGCCCGGCCCGGGGAAGGGCTGGCGCTGGATGCTCTTCGCCGGCAGCCCCAGCTCGGCGCCGAGCCGCCGCACCTCGTCCTTGAACAGCTCGCGCAGCGGCTCCACCAGCCCGAGCTTCATCACCTCGGGCAGGCCGCCCACGTTGTGGTGGCTCTTGATGGTGGCCGACGGCCCCTTGAAGGAGACCGACTCGATGACGTCCGGGTAGAGGGTGCCCTGGACCAGGAAGCGGGCCCGCTCGCCGCGCGCGGCGAGCCGCTCCACCTCCTCCTCGAAGACGGCGATGAACTCGCGCCCGATGATCTTGCGCTTGGCCTCCGGGTCGGTGACGCCGGCCAGCCGGCCGAGGAAGCGGGCCCGGGCGTCCACCGTCACCAGCGGCAGGTGGAACATCTTGCCGAAGACCTCCTCGACCTGCTCCCGCTCGCCGGACCGCAGCACCCCGTTGTCCACGAAGATGCAGCGCAGCCGGTCGCCGATGGCCCGGTGGACCAGCACCGCCGCCACCGCCGAGTCCACGCCGCCGGAGAGGGCGCAGATGGCGTGCCCGTCCCCGACCTGGGCCCGGATCTGCTCCACCGCGGCCTCCACGTAGCCGCGCATCGACCAGGAGCCGGAGCAGCCGCAGATCCCCAGGGCGAAGTTCCGGAGCAGCTCGGCGCCGCGCGGGGTGTGGACCACCTCGGGGTGGAACTGGACGCCGTAGATGCGCCGGGCGCGGTCCTCGACGGCGGCGAACGGGGCGTTGCCGGTCGAGGCGATGGGCCGGAAGCCGGCCGGGACGGCCTCGACCCGGTCGCCGTGGCTCATCCAGACCTCCAGCGTGCCCGGCAGGCCAGCGAAGAGCGGCGACTCCGACCTCACCTCGACCGTGGCCGGCCCGAACTCGCGGTGGGCGGAGTTGTCCACCTTGCCGCCCAGCTCGTGGGCCAGCAGCTGCAGCCCGTAGCAGATGCCCAGCACCGGGACGCCGGCCTCCCAGACCGCCGGGTCGGGGCGCGGGCTGCCGGCGGCGAGCACGCTGGCCGGGCCGCCGGAGAGCACGATGCCCCTGGGCCGGAAGGCGCGGATCCGCTCCCCCGGCATGGGG
>JAJZTO010000385.1 GCA_021848865.1 Myxococcales bacterium | reverse complement strand
GACATGCTGATGCGCCAATTCAAGGCCCAGCAGCCGAAGCCGGTGGATGCAGGCGCTGCAGCTGCCCAGTTGAGCAGCAAGGCGACGGTATCGCAGCCCGAGTGGGTGCCGAATACTGAAAATGGGCCGGGCCACCTCGTCGAGCGCCTCCTCCCAGGCCGGCCGCAGGCCCGGGCCCGCCCCGGGCCCCAGCTCCAGGAACCGGGCCACCGCCTCCCCGCCGCCCTCGGCCGCCAGGTCGGCGAGCGAGTCCACCTCCGGCACCAGCTCCATCCCGCCGGCCAGCTCCGAGAGGCGCGCCAGGTCCGGGGCGTCGGTCACCGCCGCGTCGAGGAAGGCGCGCTGGGCGCTCCCCGCGTCGGGGTCGGAGAGGTAGACCGCCTCGCCCGCCGCCGCGCGCACCACCGGGTCGTGCTCGGTGCGCAGCGCGGTCCGCAGGAAGGCGAGGTTGCGGGGGTCGCCGGCGAGCCCGAGCCGGTAGTAGGTGGCCACCCGGGCGCGGAGGTCGCCGGCCGCGTCGGGGACGGCGGGCGGCCCGGGCGGCGCCGGGGGGCCGCCGGCCGCGGCCAGCGCCGCGCCCAGGTCGTCCACCGCCCGCGCCACCACGCCGGTCCGCACCGTGAAGTCGTTCACCAGGATGGCGAAGACCAGCCGCTCGCCGGCGCCGTCCTCGACGTAGCCCGAGAGGCCGCTCACGCCGCCCTGCGTGCCGGTCTTGGCGCGCAGCCGCCCCTCGGCGGCCGTGCCCTCCATCCGGTAGCGCACCGTCCCGTCGCGCCCCGCCACCGGCAGCGAGGCGGTGAACTCGGCCGCCAGCGGGAAGCGGCGCCAGACCGCCCGCAGCAGCGTGGCGACCTGGCGGGCGCTGAAGCGGTTGCTGTCGTTCAGGCCCGACCCGTTCTTCCAGACGTAGGCGCCGCGCGGGAGCCCCAGCTCGGCCAGCGCCTCCTCGCCGGCGGAGACCCCCTTCCGCCAGGTCGCCGGCGGGCCCTCGACCTCGGCGCCCATCGCCTTGAGGAGCTGCTCCGCCATGAAGTTGGAGGAGTGCTTGTTCATCCGCCGGACCACCTCGGCGAGCCCCTCCGACCCGGCCGCCTGGAGCAGCCGGGCGCCGGGCGGCACCGGCGCGCGGCGCACCTTGCCCGTCACCTTCACGCCGCGCAGCGCCAGGTAGGCCTTCAGCGTCTCGCCGAAGTAGAGGCCGGGCTGGTCGATCTTGCGCCAGAAGGCCTGGTCGCGGCTCCCGGCGGGGATGCGCCCCTCCACCACCACCACCTCGCGGTCGCCGGCCGGGTGGGTGTGCGGGGTGACGCGGCGCCGGCCCGTGGCCCGGACGGTGGAGGTCCGGTTCACCAGGCGGAAGAAGTCGCTGGGCGGCTCCAGCGCCACGCGTCCCCGCTCGCCGGGCCTCGCGCCCGGCCCGACGTGGACCGCCACGGTGTTGAAGTTCAGCGAGACCGCGCCCGCCGGGGCCAGGTAGGCGCGGTCGCCGCTCTCCTGGTCGTAGCCCGGGGCCTCGGCCTCGCCGTCGAACCAGGACTCGTCCACCAGCAGGTCGCCCTGCACCCGCCGCACGCCGCGGTGCTGGATGTCGCCGGCCAGGGCCCAGAGCCGCTCGCTGGTCCAGGTGGGGTCGCCCTTGCCGCGCACCGCGAGGGCCTTCGCCGTCCCCGGCGCGGGCCCGTCCACCGTCCAGATCTCGGTCTCGAAGCGCCAGGCCGGCCCCAGCCGCAGCAGGGCGGCGGCGCTGGTGAAGAGCTTCACGTTGGAGGCGGGGTTGAGGAGCGCGTCCGGCTCGTGGCCGTAGAGGAGCTCGCCGGTGTCGAGGGAGAGGACGGCCACGCCGACGCGGGCCTCGGCGAGCGGCCCCCGGGAGAGGAGGGCGTCGAGCGCCGCCCGCAGCGCGGCGCGGTCGGCGGGAGCGGGGAGGGCGGCGGGGGACGGGGCGGCGAGGAGGAGCGACAGGGCGGCGCAGGCGGCGAGGCTCACCGCGGCAGTGTAGGACGCGCCCGCGGCGAGCGACAGGACCGGTGGCGGGAGGAGTCGCACCGGAGCCTACCCGCCGCGCCCGGCGCGGCGCGGCGGGAGGCCGGCGCGGCCGCGGCGGTCCCGCGCCGGGTCCGGGCGGCGGCCCCGGCACGCCCCGCTTGACGCCTCCGCCCCGCCCGGGTATCTTGGCCTTACTTGAGAATGATTCTCACTAGCGCGGCACCGCCCGCCGCCCGCCCTCCCGGGGAGCCGACCATGCACGCCGACCGCCACGACACCGCCATCCGCTGGGCCGACGAGCCCTCCCCCTGCTGCGGGGCCGGGGAGCTGCGCTGCGGCTGCGGCAACCTGCTGGCCCGGGTGGTGGGGGCCGAGGTGGAGCTGAAGTGCCGCCGCTGCAAGCGGCTGTGGCGCGTGCCCATCGCCGGCGCGCGCTGAAGGCGGACCGGACCACCCGGCCTCCGCCGGGATCGACACCGAGGCCAGCGGTCGAGAACCCCGAGCCCGTGGACGAGGCGGCGCCTCGTCGAAAGGTTCACCGTGAAGGGCTTCGCACCGCCGCTCGCCGTCTCCGCCGTCCTGGCCGCCCTGGCCCTCCCGTCCGCCGCCGGCGCCGGCGGCGGCCCGATCCAGGACAACAGCTTCCTCCTGGAGGAGGCCTACAACCAGGAGCCCGGCGTCATCCAGCACATCTCCACCTTCAGCCGCGCGGCCGCCGGCGGCGCCTGGCAGTACACCTTCACCGAGGAGTGGCCGGCGGGCGGGCTGGCGGACCAGGTGAGCGTCACGGTGGCCGTCCAGCGGGCCGACCGGCTCCGGCCCCCGGGGATGGGCGACCTGGCCGTGAACTACCGCCGCCAGGTGCTGGGCGACGGCGCCGCGCCGGTGGCCTTCTCCCCGCGGCTCAGCCTGCTCCTGCCCACCGGCAGCGCCGCCGCGGGTCGCGGCGCGGGCGGCGCCGGGGCGCAGCTGAACCTGCCGCTCTCGGTGGCGCTCGGCCGCAGCTTCGTCACCCACGTGAACCTGGGCGGCACCTTCGTCCCCGCCGGGCGCACCGCGGAGGGCGCGCCGGCCCGGAGCTGGGGCTGGGCCTTCGGCCAGAGCCTGGTCTGGCTGCTGCACCCCTCGGTGAACCTCCTCGTCGAGGCGCTGGCCACCGGGGGCGAGACCACCGCCGGCGGCGCCACGGTGGGTGGGACCGCCTGGACAGAT
>JAJZTO010000384.1 GCA_021848865.1 Myxococcales bacterium | reverse complement strand
GTGCCGGAGGGCCTCCTCCGCCTCGGCGCGGAGGAGGCCGGGGTCCACCTTCCGGCCCCGGTTGATCCAGGGGACGGCGAGCCGCGCGCCGTGGGCGTCGGCGGCCGAGAGCGCCCGCTCCTCGACGGGGGGCACCGGGGGGAGCTCGACGTCCCGGGAATGGGACTCGCCGGTCTTGAGGAAGCGGCCGATCTCGCCGTCGAGCGCGTCCATGGACGCGTGGTCGGCCGGGTCCCACTGCGGGAACACCTCGCGCCAGGCCACGGCCGGGTCCTGGCCTCGGGCGAAGCGCTGCTGGAGCTGGCCGAACTCGGTGCCGTGCCGGTTGACGAGGAGCTGCACCAGGGCCCAGGCGACCGCGTAGGCATGGGAGTCCTTGAGATGCTTGCGCGCGGTGAGCACCTCGGCCGCGCCGCCCAGGAACGGGTAGACCTCGGCGAAGCGCCAGGCCGCGAGGCCCCCGACGGAGGGCGTGTGGTGAGGGCCCACCTGGGCGACGCTCTCCATGTAGGTGGCGAGCCCCTCCGCGAACCAGAGCGGCTGGCGCGCGAAGACGCGCGCCGCGACGTGGTGGGTGATCTCGTGCGCCGCGACGATGCGCTGGGAGTCCCGCAGGTCGCCGGGCAGGACGATGACGGGGCCGACGAGCGCGGCCTCGGTGTAGAAGGCGGCGGCGTCCTTGGGCGCGAAGAGGTCGAACTCCTCCCGCTCCGCGGGGGCGAGGACCCGGATGACGCCGGTCTCGGGAGGCTTGCGGAAGAGGCCGTACCGGACCGTCTCGTGGATCCGCTCGAGGTCCTCCGCCAGCTCGTGCGCCTTGGAGGAGGAGGCGTCGGTCTGGATGACGAAGTGGGCGGACCGGAGCTCGCGCCAGGGCGGGCCCCCCCGCTCGGGGCACTCGAAGCCGCCCGCCAGGGCCGGGTCGCCGGCTGCGACCAGGGCGATCAAGGCCGCGGAAGGGAGCATGGGTCGAGCCTATTCGGCGGGCGCCGCGGGGGTCAAGACTCGAAGTGAACACCGGGCGCCGCACCCGTCCCGGCCGGGCGACCGGGCCGTCCCGGAGGCCGGGTCCGGCACCGTCCTTGACCTCCCGGGCCGTTTCCGCTAGATCCCGCGCTCCCTTGGGCTCCCATCACGGGCTCGAGGAAGACCCAGGGCCGGAGCGTTCCGCGACCGTCCCCTCGCCGCACCCCGCGGCGCGTCCACTGGGAGGAACGAATGTCGACCTCTGCCGTCCTCTCCGCCGAGAAGCGCGACCAGAAGGGCAAGGGCCCGGCGCGCCGGCTCCGCCAGAAGGCCCTGATCCCCGCCGTGGTCTACGGCCTGGAGAAGGCCCCCAGCCACCTCGCCGTCGATCCCAAGGCGCTCGAGAAGGCGATCGCGACCCCGCACAAGTTCAACACCCTGCTGACCCTGAAGACCGCCGAAGGCGAGAAGCTGGTGCTCTTCAAGGACTACCAGGTCGATCCGGTGAGCCGGAAGCTGCTCCACGCCGACTTCCTCGAGGTGACCCTCGACAAGCCGGTGAAGGTGGAGGTGCCGGTGGTCACCGTCGGCAAGTCCGAGGGCGTCACCGCCGGCGGCATCCTCTCCATCGCCGCCCACGAGGTGGTGCTCGAGGCGCTGCCCGGGAAGATCCCGGCCCAGATCGAGGTGGACGTCACCCCCATCAAGATCGGCGGCTCGCTGCACGTCTCCGAGGTGAAGGCCCCGGAGGGCTGCAAGATCAAGTTCGCCACCGACTACGTCGTGGCCTTCGTCGCCGTGCCGGAGAAGGAGGAGGTGGTGGCTCCGGTCGCCGCCGTTCCGGGCGCCGAGGGAGCTCCCGCCGCGGGTGCCCCGGGCGCCGCCCCGGGTGCCGCGCCGGGCGCCGCGGGCGCGCCGGCCGCCGCCGCGGCTCCGGCCGCGGGGGCCAAGCCCGCTCCGGGCGCCGCTCCGGCCAAGGGAGCGGCCCCGGCCAAGGGCGAGAAGGGGAAGAAGTAGGGTCGCCGCTTGAAGCTCGTCGTCGGCCTGGGCAACCCCGGAACCGAGTACGCGCGGACCCGGCACAACGTCGGCTTCCTGGTGGCCGAGGCCCTGGCCGCCGCCTGGGGAGCCGGGTTCACGGTCCGCAAGTTCGGGGCGGAGATCGCCGAGGCGGCGGCGGGCGGGGAGAGGGTCTGGGTCATGAAGCCCCAGACCTTCATGAACCACTCCGGCGAGGCGGTCGGCCCGGCGGTGAGGTTCCTCAAGCTCCCCGCCGGCGACGTGGTGGTGGTGCACGACGACCTGGAGCTCCCGCCGTTCCGGGTCCAGGTGAAGGTGGGCGGCGGGCACGGGGGCCACAACGGGCTCCGGAGCCTGAACGCCCACCTGGGCTCGCCCGAGTCCGTGCGGGTGCGGGTGGGGGTGGGGCGGCCGCCGCCGGCGATGGACCCGGCCGACTGGGTGCTGGGGCGGTGGCCGAAGGGGGAGGAGGCCGCGCTGTCCGAGGCGGTGGCCTGGGCCACCCAGGCGGCGCGGGCGGCGGCGGAGCAAGGGGCCGTGACGGCCATGAACGAGTTCAACCGGCGGCGGTAGGCGCCGGAGGCAGCGCCGGGACGGCATGGGGCCCCCCGGAAGACGACGACTCCTCGCGGCGGGCGAACCGCCGCTGTGAACCCGAGGGGAGCGAAGCATGGCAGAAGCCCAGAAGCGACTCGTGCGCGAGTACGAGACCATCTACCTGCTCAAGGCGGACACGCCCGACGACCAGGTGGAGGAGATCAAGGAGCGGCTCCGCACGATGGTGTCGCGCGAGAGCGGCAAGGTCATCCGGTTCACCAACCAGGGGAAGCGCAAGACCGCCTTCCCGGTGGCCAAGAACCAGAAGGCGCTCTTCATGCACTGCCTGTACGTGGGGAACCCGGGGCTGGTGACCGAGTTCGAGCGCAACCTCAAGATGATCGACCAGGTGACCAAGTTCCAGTCGGTGAAGCTGGCCGACGACGTCGACTTCGAGGCCCGCGCCGTCGAGCAGGACGTCAAGGTCCAGCCGGCCGAGGACGAGGTGCGCCCGCACGCGGAGCGCCCCGAGTTCAGCGAGCGGCCCGAGGAGCCCTTCGGGGCTCCCGTCGAAGGGGAGGAGTAGGCCATGGCGCGTCCTGATTTCGGTGGATTCGGCGGCAAGGGGCCGGGCGGCGGCCGCTTCGGCGGCGGCGGCGGCGGGCGCGGCGGCGACGACC
>JAJZTO010000383.1 GCA_021848865.1 Myxococcales bacterium | reverse complement strand
GGCCCTTCCCGGCGTGGAGGCGGTGATCCGGATCCCCTCCGGCGTCGCCGTGCTGGCGCGGGGCTACTGGCAGGCGCGCCAGGCGGCGGGCAAGCTCGGCGTCGCCTGGGACGAGGGGCCGAACGCGGGGCTCGACTCCGCGGCCCTCCTCGCCCGCTACCGCGAGGCGGCCGCCCGGGAGGGACGCGGCGTGGCGTCGGCCGGCGACGCCGACCGGGCGCTGGCGGGGGCGGCGCGGGTCGTCGAGGCCACCTACGCCGCGCCCTTCCTGGCGCACGCGACGATGGAGCCCCAGAACGCCACGGCTCGCGTCACCGGCGACCGGTGCGAGATCTGGGCCCCCACCCAGGGGCCCGGCGTCGCCAAGGAGATCGCGCGGCAGATCACCGGCCTGGGCTCCGACCAGATCGTGGTGCACACCACGCTGGTGGGCGGCGGCTTCGGCCGGCGCATCCCGCAGGACTACGTCGCCGAGGCGGTATGGCTCTCCCGGGAGGCGAAGCGGCCGGTGAAGGTGATCTGGTCCCGCGAGGACGACGTCCGGCACGACGTCTATCGCCCGGCCGCGGTGCACGCCATCCGCGGCGGCCTGGCGGCGGACGGCACGCCGGTGGCCTGGTCCCACCGGGTGGTGACCCAGGCCATCATCCGGCAGGCGGGCGGCGACTTCATCGCCGGGGCCCTGCCGTTCTGGGTGCCGACCGGCGTGAAGCAGGCGGTCGCCTCGCTCGCGACCGCCTGGATGGCGCGCAAGGACGAGAGCGCGGTCGAGGGGACCGACCACATCCCCTACGCCGTGCCCAACCTCTCGGTGCAGTTCGTGGAGCAGGAACCGGGCGTCCCGGTCGGCTTCTGGCGGTCGGTGGGCCACTCCCACTCCGCCTTCGCGGTGGAGAGCTTCGTGGACGAGCTCGCCCACGCCGCCGGGAAGGACCCCTACCTCTTCCGCCGCGGCCTGCTGCGGGGCGCGCCGCGCCACCGCGGCGTCCTGGAGCTGGCCGCGGCCCGCGCCGGCTGGGACCGGCCCCCGCCCCCGGGCCGGTTTCGCGGCATCGCCCAGCACGCCTCCTTCGACAGCTTCGCCGCCGCCGTCGCCGAGGTGGAGATCCAGGGGCGCGACGTCCGGGTGCGGCGGGTGGTCGTGGCCTTCGACTGCGGCCAGGTGGTGAACCCGAACCTGGTGTCGGCGCAGCTCGAGTCGGCGGTGGTCTTCGGGCTCTCGGCCGCCCTGAAGCAGGAGATCACCTTCGCGCGCGGCCGGGTCGAGCAGGGCAACTTCGACGACTACCCGCTCCTGCCCTTCGACGAGTGCCCGGCCATCGAGACCCACCTGGTCCCGAGCGGGGAACCGCCTTCTGGCGTGGGCGAGCCCGGCGTCCCGCCGATCGCCCCGGCCGTGGCCAACGCGGTCTTCGCCGCGACCGGCAAGCGGCTGCGTACCCTTCCGCTCGCACTACCCGCCTGAGGCCTGGCGGCGGCGCGCTGGCGCCGGCTTCCACAAGCCGCTACATCCCGGCGTTCCCTTCCGCGCGAGGAGGACCGTCCATGGCGAGACCCAGCCCGAAGCGAGCGGCCCGAGGGAGGCGCGCGGCGGCGCCGAAGGGGAAGCCGGGGCGCCGGCGGCCGGCCCGCGTGGCGATCCTGGTCGCGACCCGCAAGGGCGCCTGGATCTTCCACGGCGACGGGGCGCGCCGGAGCTGGCGCGCCGACGGGCCCCACTTCCTGGGCCACGTGCTGAACCACCTGGTCCTCGACCCGCGCGACGGGCGGACGCTGCTCGCCGCCGCCAGGACCGGCCACCTCGGCCCCACCGTGTTCCGCTCCTCCGACATGGGCCGGAGCTGGAAGGAGGCCGGACGCCCGCCCGCCTTCCCCAAGGCGCCGGAGGGCGAGAAGGGGCGGGTCGTGGACCACACCTTCTGGCTCACCCCCGGCCACCCCAGCGAGCCGGGCACCTGGTACGCCGGCACCTCGCCCCACGGCCTCTTCCGCAGCGGCGACGGCGGCGCCACCTGGGAGCCGGTCTCCGGCCTGAACGACGACCCCCGGTACCGCGAGTGGATGGGCGGCCCGCAGGACGGCACCCCCAACGGGCCGAAGCTGCACTCGGTCATCGTCGACCCGCGCGACCCGGCCCACCTCTACCTGGGCATGTCCAGCGGCGGCGTCCACGAGTCGCGCGACCGGGGCGCGACCTGGTCGAAGCTCCTCCGCGGGCTCGAGGTGGTGGAGGGGTTCGACCCCGCCACGGTCCAGTTCCACGACCCGCACTGCGTCCGGATCTGCCCGACCGCGCCGGACCGGCTCTGGCAGCAGAACCACTGCGGCATCTACCGGATCGACCGGCCCTCCGACGAGTGGGTGCGGGTCGGCCGGAACATGCCGGCGCGGGTCGGCGACATCGGCTTCCCCATGGTGGTCCACCCGCGGGACCCGGACAGCGCCTGGGTGTTCCCCATGGACGGCACCAGCGTCTGGCCGCGAACCAGCCCCGGGGGGAAGCCGGCCGCCTACCGGACCCGGAACGGCGGCCGGAGCTGGACGCGGCTCGACGGCGGGCTGCCCCGGGCGGACGCCTGGTGGACGGTGAAGCGCCAGGCCATGGCGGCCGACGCGGGGGAGCCGGTCGGCCTGTACTTCGGCACCACCAGCGGGGAGCTGTGGGCGAGCCGCGACGAGGGCGGGCGCTGGGCCTGCGTCGCCCGGCACCTGCCGGAGATCTACGCGGTGGAGGCCGCCGCCCTCGCCTAGGCGCGGGCGGCGAGGCGGCGCGTGAAGGTGCTGATCCCCAGCCCGCTGCGCTCCTACACCGAGGGGCGCGAGATCGAGGCCGCCGGCGCGACCCTGGCCGCGGTTCTCGCCGACCTCGATCGGCGCTACCCCGGGATCCGCTTCCGGGTGGTGGACGAGCAGGACCGGCTGCGCCCCCACGTGCGCTTCTTCGTCAACGGGGAGCAGGTGCTCGACCTGGACCGGCCCCTCGCCCCCTCGGACGAGATCCAGATCGTCCAGGCGCTCAGCGGCGGCTGACCTCCCGGGGCGCGTCACTCGGACCCGCCCTCCGGAACGGCACTCGGGTATAAGGGACCCCGGGATGCTCGAGATCGTCGAATGCCCGGTGAACCTGGCCCTGCCGGTCGGCCAGCACCGCCACTGCCTGCTGGCGCAGGTCCCGGTCCACCTGCAGCGCGCCGAGGGCGGGTACACCGTCGGCGA
>JAJZTO010000382.1 GCA_021848865.1 Myxococcales bacterium | reverse complement strand
CATGGGGGACGAGGCCCGGCGCACCCAGGGCGGCAACAACAACGCCTACTGCCAGGACGGCGAGCTCTCCTGGCTCGACTGGCGGCTGGTGGAGCGGCACGCCGACCTGCGCCGCTTCGTGCGCACCCTGATCGGCCTGCGCCACGCCTTCGACCCCACCGCCGAGGAGGACGACGTCTCCCTGGGCGAGTTCCTGGAGCGCTCCCACGTCCAGTGGCACGGGGTGCGGCTCGGGGCGCCGGACTGGGGCCCGGAGTCGCGCAGCCTGGCGGTGGGCTTCCAGGCGCTCGACGGCAGCGTCCGCATCCACTGCCTCTTCAACGCCTTCTGGGAGGCGCTGTCCTTCGAGCTGCCGCCGGCCGAGTCGGGCTGGCGGCTGCTGGTGGACACCGGGGTCCCGTCCCCCGGCGACGCCTCGGACTGGGACGCGGCCCCGACCGTCGAGGGGCGCGGCTACCTGGCGGGGGCGCGCAGCGTGGTGGTGCTGGGGGCCTCGTCCTAGGGGATGGGCCGCTCGATGGCGGCGGCGATGACCCGCACCTGGCGCATCAGCCCCTCGAACTCGGCCGGCGTCAGCGACTGGTGGCCGTCGGAGAGCGCCTTCTCCGGCCGGGGGTGGACCTCGACGATGACGCCGTCGGCCCCGGCGGCGACCCCGGCCCGGGCGATGGCCGGGACGTGCTTGCGGATGCCGATCCCGTGCGAGGGGTCGACGATCACCGGCAGGTGGGTCAGGCTCTTCAGCACCGGGACGGCGTTGATGTCCAGGGTGTTGCGGGTCATGGTCTCGAAGGTGCGGATGCCCCGCTCGCACAGCGCCACCTGGGGGTTCCCCTTGGCGACGATGTACTCGGCCGCCATCAGCCACTCCTTGATGGTGGCGGAGAGGCCGCGCTTCAGCATCACCGGCCGGCCGGCGGTGCCGAGCCGCTCCAGCAGCGCGTAGTTCTGCATGTTGCGGGCGCCCACCTGGAGCACGTCGGCGTACTCGGCCACCAGCGGCACCGCCTCGGTGCTCATCACCTCGGTGACCACCTTGAGGCCGGTCTGCTCGCGGGCCAGCGCCAGCAGCTTCAGCCCCTCCTCGCGCAGCCCCTGGAACTCGTAGGGGCTGGTGCGGGGCTTGTAGGCCCCGCCCCGCAGGAAGGTGGCGCCGGCCCTCTTCACCGCGAAGGCCGTCTCCAGGATCTGCTCCCTCGACTCCACCGAGCAGGGGCCGGCCATCACGCAGATGGCCTTGCCGCCGATGCGGGCGCCGCCCACGTCGATGACGGTGTCCTCCTCGCGGACCTCGCGCGACACCAGCTTGAAGGGCTGCGAGACCCGCAGCGCCTCGGCGACGCCGGGCAGCGCCGCGAAGTCCTCGGGGTCCACGGCGGCGGTGTTGCCGATCACCGCCACCACCCGGCGCTCGGTGCCGGTGATGGGGTGCGGCTTGAGCCCCAGCGACTCGATCTTCTCCACCACCGCCGCGAACTCGGCGTCGGTGGCGTGGGGCTTCAGGGTGATGAACATGGGCGGGCCTTCCTTTCCTACGCCAGGGCCCGGCCCAGGGCCCCGGCGATGATGCGGACCTGCCCCATGAGCTCGGCGAACTCGGGGAGGGAGAGGGACTGCTGGCCGTCGGAGAGGGCGCGCTCCGGCTGGGGGTGGACCTCGACGATGAGGGCGTCGGCCCCGGCGGCGATGCCGGCCCGGGCCATGGCCGGGACGTGGCGGCGCAGCCCGATGCCGTGCGACGGGTCCACCACCACCGGCAGGTGGGTCAGCGACTTGAGCACCGGGACGGCGTTCAGGTCGAGGGTGTTGCGGGTCATGGTCTCGTAGGTGCGGATGCCGCGCTCGCAGAGCGCCACCTGGTAGTTCCCGTGGGCCAGGACGTACTCGGCCGCCATCAGCCACTCGCGGATGGTGGCCGAGGGCCCGCGCTTCAGGAGCACCGGCTTGCCGACGCCGCCGAGCCGCTTCAGCAGCGAGAAGTTCTGCATGTTCCGGGCGCCGATCTGGAGCACGTCGGCGTACTCCACGCACATGGGGAGGTCGTCGGGGTCCATCACCTCGGTGACCACCTTGAGGCCGGTGCGCTCCCGCGCCAGGGCCAGCAGCTTCAGCCCCTCCTCGCCCATCCCCTGGAACTCGTAGGGGCTGGTGCGGGGCTTGAACGCGCCGCCGCGCAGGAAGCGGGCGCCGGCCGCCCTCACGCCCTCGGCCGCCTCCAGGATCTGCTCCTTCGACTCCACCGAGCAGGGGCCGGCCATCACCACCAGCGCCTTTCCGCCCAGCTGGACCCCGCCGACGTCGATGACCGTGTCCTCCTCCTTCACCTCGCGGGACACCAGCTTGAAGGGCTGGGAGACGCGGATGGCGTCGGCGACGCCCGGCATCGCCACGAACAGGCCGGCGTCCAGCGCTCCCTTGTTGCCGGTGATGCCGATGGCCACGCGCTGCGCCCCCGGGATGGCGTGGGGCGAGAGACCCAGCCCCCGGATCTTCTCCAGGACGGCGTCGATCTGGGCCTGGGTGGCCTGCGGCTTCATCACGACCAGCATGGGGTGGGCTCCTCCTCGGGGAGGCGGAATGTAACGCCGGCGGGGCCCGGGCGCGAGCGCGGAAATCGCCAGGCGCGGCGGCCCGGTTGCGCAGCCGGCCGGCCCGCGCCGGCCCCGGGGCCGCGCGCCGGCGTCCCCGGGGCGCGGGACGCGGCGCCGTCGCCCGTCCCACGGGCCGATCACTTGCCGTGGAGGCCGGGCGGACCCATGCTGGAGGCAGCGGTGCCCTTCGGAAGGGGCGAGGGGGCGGGAGATGGGGCTGCTGCCGAGGCTCGACGGGAAGCGGCTGGCGCGCCGGCTGCGCTACCTGGCCGGCTACCTGGACTTCGAGGAGCCCGGCCCGTCGCCCCACGACGCCGACTTCGACCACGCCACCCGGCCGGTGCTGCTGCTCCACGGCTTCCTCGCCAGCCGCCGCGCCGTCGAGGTGCTGGAGCGGCGGCTGCGGAAGGACGGCTACACCGTCTTCACCTTCCGGCTGGGGGGCCCGCGCCAGCTGCTCCGGCGCGGCATCGACGACCTGGCGCTCCTGGTGCGCGCCAAGGTGGAGCGGATCTACGGCCGGCACCCGGGCATGGGGCCGCTCACCGTCATCGGCCACTCCCAGGGCGGGCTGGTGGGGGCATGGTACGTGAAGAAGCTGGGCGGCTGGCGCCGGGTCCGGGCGCTC
>JAJZTO010000381.1:1045-3219 GCA_021848865.1 Myxococcales bacterium | reverse complement strand
CTCCCGTAGGAGTCTGGACCGTGTCTCAGTTCCAGTGTGGCTGATCGTCCTCTCAGACCAGCTACCCGTCGTAGCCTTGGTGGGCCGTTACCCCGCCAACGAGCTGATGGGCCGCGGGCTCATCCTGGAGTGATAGCTTGTGTACAGAGGCCACCTTTTCCCGCGAGAGCCGAGGCTCCCGTGGTCTCATCCGGCATTAGCACCCCTTTCGGGGAGTTATTCCGGGCTCCAGGGCAGATTACCCACGTGTTACGCACCCGTGCGCCGCTGTACTCATCCTTGCGGACTTTCTCGCTCGACTTGCATGTGTTAGGCACGCCGCCAGCGTTCGTTCTGAGCCAGGATCAAACTCTCCAATTAAGAGTTCGAATCCCTTGCCAGTCTTCTCACGAAGCTCTTGGCACGGTGTGATTCATTTACTTGGAAGTAAGCGTACTCAAAGAATGCGGGACCGCATTCCTTCGTATGCCTGCCATTCAGTTTTCAAAGACCGAGCACCATCCCGGGATGCGAAGCCTCTCGGCCTCGAGCCCGGTCCCTGACTGCCGCGTGTCGCGAAGACAATCGGCCTGCGTCCAGGGGGGAGTGGATCTACTTCCACTTCCCGGATTCGTCAAGGCTCCGGCGGAACAAACAACCGCCGGCCCGACGAAAGGAGGGTGATTTCTACATCAACCCGCCGTTCCCGTCAAGAGCCGCACCGGAAGCGACCTCCGGTCCTGCTCTGCGAAGGGGGCGCTTTGTACCCCTCCGCCGGTCCCGCGTCAAGGATGGAAGCCGTTGAAACCGCTGCCGGTTCGCTGGCCCCATCGCTGCGAGGGAGGCGCCTTCTACCCCCGTGCCTCCGAGGTGTCAAGCGCCGTTCGGCCGAACGCGCAAGCGGCTGGATTCCCTAGCCGATCGGTCCGGCCCCGTCCCAGCCCGCGGCATCGAAGCGGCTGCGGCGCAGCGCCGCGGCCACCGCCGCCGGCTCCGGATCGGCGCGTCCCGCGAGCCGCGCCCGCTCGTGCGCCACCACCGCCTCGAGCTGCGCCAGGGCCCGGTCCAGCTGATCGTTCACGATCACGTAGTCGTAGCCGCCGAGGCCGCGCGCGATCTCGGCGCGCGCCGCCGCCAGGCGCCTGGCGATGGCCTCGCCCGAGTCGGTGGATCGGCCGCGCAGCCGCCGCTCCAGCTCCGCCAGCGTCGGCGGCAGGATGAACACGGTCACGGTCCGTGAAGGCCAGTGGGCGCGGATCTGCTCGCCCCCCTGCACGTCGATGTCGAAGAGCGCCACCTGCCCCGCGCGCAGCGCCTCCTCGACCGTCGCCTTCGTCGTCCCGTAGCGGTTCCCGTGCACCTCGGCCCACTCGGCCAGCGCCCCCGCCGCCACCAGCTCGTCGAAGCGCGCCGGCGAGACGAAGTGGTAGTCGACGCCGTCGCGCTCGGCGCCGCGCGGGGCGCGGGTGGTGGCCGAGACGCTGAAGCGGGCGTCGGGCTCGCGCGCCCGGAAGCGGTGGGCCAGCGTGGTCTTGCCGGCGCCCGAGGGGGCGGAGAGGACGAGGAGGAGCCCGGGACCGGCCATGGGAGGGGCAGGACTCGCTACTCCACGTTCTGCACCTGCTCGCGCATCCGCTCGATCTCGGCCTTGAGGCTCACCACCATCGCGGCGATGGCGGCGCTCTGCGACTTGGAGCCGATGGTGTTCACCTCGCGGTGCATCTCCTGGACGAGGAACTCCATCTTGCGGCCGGCCGGTTCGCTCCCGGTCATGAGGCGGCGGGTCTGGGCCAGGTGGCTGCGCAGCCGGGTGATCTCCTCGGCCACGTCGATGCGGTCGGCGAAGAGCGCCACCTCCTGCGCCAGCCGGGACGGATCGAGCGGGATCCCGCGCGCCAGCTCCTGGACCCGCTCCTGGAGCCGTTCCCGGTGGTGCTCCACGGACTCGGGCGCGAGCCGCTCCACCCCGGCGGCCCAGGCCTCCACCCGGTCGAGCCGCTCGCCGAGGTCCCGCGCCAGGGCCTCGCCCTCGCGCGCCCGCAGGGCGGCGAGCTGGTCGAGCGACCGGTCCAGCGCCTCGCGGACCGCGCCCCGCGCCGCCTCCAGGTCGGCGGGCCGCTCCTCCAGCCGCACCACCCCCTCGGCGGCCAGGACCCCGGCCAGCGACACCGGCTCCGCCAGCCCCAGCCCGGCCC
>JAJZTO010000381.1:0-1035 GCA_021848865.1 Myxococcales bacterium | reverse complement strand
TGGTGGTGGGCGGGGACACCGGCCTCACCCACTGCGCCCGGGCCCTGGGGCGTCCCACCCTGACGCTGTTCGGCCCCACCCACGTGGACCGCCAGCCCAAGCCCGGTCCGCACCGCCTCGAAGGCCCGGGCGTACTCCCGCGCCAATTCCAGATCTACGCGCGGCGCCGAGCCGCCGCGGGCGCCGCCGCGCCGGATCGCCACCTCGACGCTGCCGCGGGCCAGCCGCTCCTTCACGGCGCGGCCGATCTCCACCTCCAGCGCCGCCAGCTCCCGGGGCAGCCGGACCTTCACCTCGCAGAACTTGTGGTTGACGGAGCGGGCCTCGACGTCGACCTCCTCGCCGCCGCCGGCGGCGCGCCCCGCTCCGAACCCGGTCATGCTGCGGATCATGGTGGTCCTCGAGTCCGGGGAGTCCGGAGAGCCCGCCGGACCGTAGTAGCCGCCGGCCCCGGCCGGCGTCAAGACGCGCGGTCCAGCAGCGCCGCCGCCTCCTCGGCGACGTGCCAGGCCTCGAGCTTCGCCATGCAGTCGTGGTGGCCGAGCGGGCAGCGCCTCGGCCCGTGGTCGTGGCAGGGCTGGCAGGGGAGCTCCAGCGACAGGGGCCGGTCCCGCGGGCCGAAGAGGTGCCGGTCCACGTGGGTGGGGCCGAACAGCGTCAGGGTGGGACGCCCCAGGGCCCGGGCGCAGTGGGTGAGGCCGGTGTCCCCGCCCACCACCAGGTCGCAGCGCGCCAGCAGCGCCACCGCCTCCTCGATGGTGTTCCCGGTGGAGTCGAGCACCGGCTTGCAGGCGGCCCCGGCGGCGATCTCCGCCGCCAGGCCGCGCTCCGCCGGACCGCCCAGGATCAGCGCCGTCCCGCCGAGCCGGCAGGCCAGCTCCACCCAGCCCGCCGCCGGCCAGCGCTTGGTGGCCCACTCCGCCCCCGGCACCAGCCCCAGCACCGGCCGCGCGGCCCCGGCCAGCAGCCGCTCGGCGTAGCCGGCCTGCGCCGCGGGCGGCTCCAGCGCCAGGGCGGTGCCGCCGGTCGCCCCGG
>JAJZTO010000380.1 GCA_021848865.1 Myxococcales bacterium | reverse complement strand
GGCGCAGCGAGGGCAGCCGGTACGAGCTGGTGCTGAGCGCCGCCGCGCAGGAGCGGCCCCTGGCCCGGCGGACGGTGGAGGTGCCGCCGGGCGGGGACGCGGTGCCGCCGCTCCGGCGCAGCCTGGAGGAGCTGTTCCAGGCGGCCCCGCGCCCGCGCGACGGGCGGCTCGGCCCCTGGGTCGCCGTGGGCGCGGGCGCCGCGCTCCTGGCCGCCGGGACCGGGGCGGCGCTGGTCGCCCGGTCGAGCGCCGGGGCGCGCGACCGGGCCGG
Source organism: Myxococcales bacterium (assembly GCA_021848865.1). Classification (GTDB taxonomy): domain Bacteria; phylum Myxococcota; class Myxococcia; order Myxococcales; family Anaeromyxobacteraceae; genus JACRMN01. Next base: position 2,969 of record JAJZTO010000380.1, on the reverse strand, counting down.
CGCGCGCGGCGACTGGCAGGGGTACGTGAACGAGGACGCCTCGTGGCGCCGCTGGAGGACCGGCAGCGGCGTGGCCCTGGGCGTGGGCGCGGCGGTCCTGGCCGCGGGCTTCACCTGGAAGTACGCCTTCTGAGGGGGAACATGGCGCGACGCATCGTCTGGATCGCCCTGTCGCTCGCCGCCTGCGGCTCCGGCGGGGAGCTGGCGCGCTGCGCCGCCGACGCCGACTGCGCCGCCGGGACCGTCTGCGAGCGGCCGGTGGGCGGCGAGCGCGGGGTGTGCATCGCGCCCTACGCCGTGGCCCTCGCCGCGCCGGCGGCCGGCGGCTGGATCGGGAGCGGGGCGGTGACGGTGCGGGCCACCCTCCGGGTCCAGGCGAGCGGCCGGCCGGAGCCGCCGGCGCTGGAGCTGCTCGCCGGCGGAGCGGCGGCCGCGTCGCTCCCGCGGGTCGGCCCCGGGAGCTACCAGGGCAGCTGGACGGCGCCGGCCGGGACGCCGGACCCGGTGCTGCTCTCGGCCGTCGCGGCGCGCGGCACGCCCGACGAGGCGGCCAGCGCCCCGGTGGCGGTGCGGGTGGACCTGGAGGCGCCGGTCTTCTCGGCCCCCTCGGCCGGCTGCGCCGCGGCGCCGTGCGTCCGCGACGCGGCGATGCGGATCCAGGCCGGCGTCGCCGACCCGAACCTGGCGGCGGTGTCGGCTTCCCTGGACCTCGACCCCTCGCGGCCGCTGGCGCTCTCCCGCGCCGGCGGCCCGTGGCGGGCCGACGTGGACCTGGCCGGCTGGCCCTTCCCGGCCCTCTCGCGCGACGTGGTGGTGACGCTCACCGCCACCGACGCCGCCGGGAACCGGGCGGTGCTGGCGCTCCCGGTCCCGGTGACGCGCGTGCGCTGGAGCTACGACGCCGGCGCGCCGGTGACCAGCCCGGCGGTGATGGAGGACGGGACGCTGGTGTTGGGACTCGCGGCGACCACGAACCAGCTCCGGGCGCTGGGACCGGACGGCTCGCTGCTCTGGCAGGCGACCGTCGGGACGGGATTCGTCACCGCCGCGCCCAGCGTCGGGCCCTCGGCGATCTGGGTCGCCAGCATGGACGGTCACGTCTACGCCGTGAAGCGGGACGGCACCGCGATCCTGAACGGATCGGGCTGCGCCACGGGCGGCGCCGTGCAGGGCACGCCGGCCGTCGGTGTCGGCAATCCCGAGACCGTGTTCGCGGGATCGGCGGCGGGAAGGATCTATGCGATCGACGCCGGATCCACGTGCATGCGAAGCCCATTGACTGACGCGTTCGCGGCTTCACCAGTGGTCGATTCGACTAGCACGGTCCTTGCTGCCACTGCCACTGCCATTCTCCATCAGTACGTCTACGACGGCGCGTTCACTGAGCTGTGGAACTCTTCGGTGGGCGTCAACGTCTCCGCCCCCATCGCCCTCGACGCCTCGGGCAACGCCTGGACGGGCTCGCAGGACGCCAGGGTGGACGTGACCACGCCGGCGGGCGCGACCACCACGGCGCGCACGCTCGGGGGGTCGGTGGTGGACTCGCCCATCGTCCTCGCCGGCGGGGACGTGGTGGTCGGCGACCAGGCCAAGGTGCTGCACCGGCTCCACCCCGACGGCAGCCCGGCCTGGGCGGTCGAGCCGGTGCTCGGCGGGCCGGTGCTGGCGCCGGTGGCGCTCGCCGGCGGGCCGGCGGCGCTGCTCGTCCCCACCGCGGCCGGCACGCTCCACGCCGTCGCCGCCGACGGGACGGTGCTCTGGAGCGGCGCCCTCACCGCCGGGCAGTCGCTGCGCGAGGCCGCCGTCCGCCTCCCGGCGCCGGGCGCTCCCGGCACCGCCTACCTGGGCGCGGCCGACGGGAAGCTCTACGCCGTCGCGGTGGAGGGGCAGCTCGACACCGCCGCCCCCTGGCCCAAGGCCCACCGGGACCCGAGGAACAGCTCCTGCGCCGGGGGCCCGCTGCCGTGAGACGCCTGGCGCCGCTCCTCGCGCTGGTGGCCCTCCCGGCGGCGGCCGAGGAGACGCTGGCGGTGCTGGCCGTCGCCGAGCCGCCGGGCCCGGAGCCGGAGCTGGCGGAGATGACCCACCTGCTGCGCGCCGCCTGCCGCGACCGGACCGGCGGCGTCCAGGAGGTGCCGGAGATGCGCCAGCGCCTCCTCGGCCAGTCCTCCAGCGCCACCCTGGCCGAGCTGGAGCGGGCCTACGGCGGGGCGCTCGCCACCTACCAGAACGGCGAGTACCCGAGCGCCATCCGCACGCTCTACGCCATCGTCGACGACCTCGAGAAGCTGCCCGAGGGGCCGGAGGCCTGGTCGCAGTGGGTCCGCGCCGAGCTCCGGCTGGCCCACGCCGAGGGGACGGTGGGCCACCGGAAGGAGGAGCGGGAGGCGATGGAGCGGGTGCTCGCGGTCGAGCCCCGCCACCAGCCCGACCCCGACCAGTACTCGCCGACCTACCGGCGCGACTTCGAGGCGGCGCGGGCCCGGGCGGCGGCGCGGCCGCGGCGGCGGCTCACCGTGGGGGCGCGGGGCTGGTCGGCCACCGTCTACGTGAACGGTCGGGCCTTCGGCACCGCGCCGGTGACCGTGCCGCTGCCGCCGGGGCGCTACCGGGTCGGGGGCTCGGCCGGGACGCTGCGGGTGCCGAGCGTCTGGGTGGAGCTGCGCGACGAGGACCGGACGGTGACGCTCGACTTCGGGCTGGCCGAGGCGCTGCGGGTGAGCGCCGGGCCCGGCCTGGCGCTCCCGGCGGCGCAGCGGGCCGCGGCCCTGGTCCGGGCCGGCGCCTGGCTGGACGTGGACCGGATCCTCGTCACCAGCATCGCCCTGGAGCACGAGGCCCCGTTCCTGGTCGGCGCGCTCCTCGACGTCCGGCGCGGCGCGCTGCAGCGCGAGGGCCGGGTGCGCATGGCGGCGGGCGGCGTGCCGGCCGCCAACCTGGGGGCGCTGGCCGCCTTCCTGCTCAAGATC
>JAJZTO010000020.1:14073-17547 GCA_021848865.1 Myxococcales bacterium | reverse complement strand
GGTCGCAGTACGCGCCGGGGCAGACCTTCTACCTCTACAGCACCAACCTCGACCACCTGTCGAATGACGCCGAGAACTTCGGCGGCATGATGACCGAGATCCGGATCAACTAGGAGAGCCGCCCATGACTCCCTCGACGACGAAGCGCGGCACGCTCCTGGGGCTGCTCACCGCCATGGGCGGCCTGCTGGGCCTGCTGCCGGCGCAGCCGGCGCGCGCGGCCGTCCCCGGCATCACCGGCGGCAGCTTCAGCCTGGTCGCGACCGCCGGCTACGTCAGCCAGCCCGACGGCGCCTCCATCTACTCCTGGGGCTACGGGTGCGCCCCGGCCACCACGCCGGTCTTCGCGCCGTTCGCGGGCAAGTGCCCGCAGATGCAGCTGCCGGGGCCGACGCTGATCGTGACCGAGAACCAGGTGGTGACGGTGACCCTCACCAACAACCTGCCTCCGTCGGCGGGCAACACCTCGATCGTGTTCCCGGGGTTCCAGGTCGCCGCCGCCGGCGGCGTCGCCGGCCGGATGGCGCAGGAGGCCGCGAGCGGGGGCGGCACCGTGACCTACACCTTCACCGCCAGCACGCCGGGGACGCACGCCTACTACAGCGGGACCCAGGCCGATCTGCAGATCGAGATGGGGCTCTTCGGCGCGATCGTGGTGCTGCCGGCGAGCCCCCCGGCGAGCTGCGCCAAGGGCCCGTTCTCGCTGGCGGCCTCGGCCTACGATCACCCGCAGACCTGCTACGACCGCGAGTACCTGTTCCAGTTCAGCGAGATCGACTCGCACATCCACGACCAGGCGCTGGCGCAGGTGCAGGCCTGCCCGGTGGGGCCGTGCCCGGAGATCGTCGTCACCACCGAGCCGTACCGTCCGAACTACTTCCTGGTGAACGGGCGCTCGATGCCGGACGACATGGACGCGAGCTACGCGCCCGGCTACCTGCACCAGCCCTACAACGCCAACCCCCACATGCACCCGGGCGAGAAGCTCCTGATGCGGATCATCGGCCAGGGGCGCTGGCAGCATCCCTTCCACTTCCACGGCAACCACGCCCGCGTGCTGGCGCGCGACGGGTACCTCCTGCTGAGCGCGGCCGACGGGACCTCGCTGGCCGGCCCGCTGCTCTTCACGACGCCCACCGTCTCCGGCCAGACGCAGGACCAGATCTTCACCTGGACCGGCAAGGGGCTGAACTGGGACGTGTACAACCACCGGGCCGGGGACGGCAGCGTCTGCAACCCGGACCCCAGCGGCTACTACACCACCGCCTCGACCCCGCCCGCCCCGGCCAACGCCCCGAACTACGGCGAGTGGTGCGCCGACCACCTGAAGCCGATCCCGGTGACGCCGCCCGACCCGACCATCGTCGCCATCGGCCAGTGGTACGGCGGCACGCCCTACCTGGGCATCCAGAACACCGGCGGGTTCACGAGCACCAACGAGCCCCCGGGCACCCTCAACCAGAACCCCGAGGCCGGCTACGCGTACATGTGGCACTCGCACAACGAGCGCGAGATCACCACGAACGACGTGTTCCCGGGCGGGATGATGTCCATGCTGCTGATTGACCCACCGTCCTGGTTCATCAACGAGGCCCTGTAAGGCGCGCAGGTCGAGGAGAACTCCATGCGATCCCATCTCTCCAGCTCCATGCGCCTGTCGACGATCCTCGGGGCCGCCGCGGCGATGGCGCTGGGCGCGTCGTGCAGCTCCGGGAGCCGCCCGGCCCAGGGTGGGCGGCGGGCCCAGCCGCTGGCCGCGGCCCTGATCAGCGACGGGGTCCACCCCGTCGCCCTGACGGCGACGCGCATGACGACCGCGCTCCGGGACGGCACCGCCTCGCCGATGTGGGGCTACTGCGCCACCGGCTCCGCCGCCTGCACCACGGCGACGCCGCCGACCTGGGGGCCGGGGCCGACCATCGTCGCCGCCGCCGGCAGCACCCTGCAGATCACCCTGACCAACGGCCTGCCGGTGCCGACGTCGCTGGTGGTGCTCGGGCAGCTCGGCGGCGGCCTCGGCACGCCGGCGACGATGGACAGCCCCCCGCACACCGGCCAGAGCTACACCACCTTCCCGGGCAACGCCCCGGCTCCGGCCCCGTTCGTGCCGCCGGCGCAGGGGCCCCGCGTCCGGTCGTTCGGCACCGAGGTGGCGGCCGCCGGCAGCGCCACCCTGACCTGGGCCAGCCTCAAGCCCGGCACCTACATCTACGAGACCGGCACGCTGCCGTCGCTCCAGGTGCCGATGGGCCTGTACGGCGTGCTGGTGGTGACCACCGCTCCGGTGCCTCCCGTGACCACCGGGACCTGCTCGACGACGGTGACGGCGGCCTGCACCGCCTCGACGCAGTGCCCGGCGGGAGAGACCTGCAACACCAAGACCACCGCCTTCACGCCCGGCACCGCCTACCCCAACGTGCCCTACGACGACGACGCCGCGCTCCTCTTCAGCGAGATGGACCCGGTGCAGAACGCCGCCGTCGACGCCGCGGCGCTGGCCGGCACCAGCGTGAGCCTCCGCTTCAACGACCCGGCCTGCACGCCCCACTGCTACCCGGCGGCGGTGAACTACACCCCGACCTACTTCTTCATCAACGGGCGGTACTTCGACAAGACCGCCCCGCAGAACACCGCGGTGGACGTGGCCGACACGGCGCCGCCCGCCAGCGGCAACATCCTGGTCCGGCTCCTCAACGCCGGCTCGCGCGCCCACGTGCCCTCGCTGGTCGGCCTGCCCATGTCTCTGGTGGCCGAGGACGGCAACCTCGCGCCCGGGACGCCCAAGCGGCAGGACGAGCTCCTGCTGGCCGCCGGCAAGACCTTCGACGTGCTGGTGAAGCCGGCCGCGGGCGTGGCCTCCTACACTCCCGCGACCTATCCGGTGTTCGACCGGGCGCTGAGCCTGGGCACCGCCAACCGGCCCGACGGCGGGATGCAGGGCTTCCTGCTGGTGAACCACGCCGGGGCCGCGGCGGTGGGGAGCTGCTCGGTCACGACCACGACCTCCTGCACCACCAGCGCCGGCTGTCCCACCGGCGAGAGCTGCGGGTCGTTCGTCCCCGTGGCGGGCGCGGCGGGGAACCTTCCCGCCGCGGTCACGCCCACGGCCGTGAACGACAGCTACCGCGTCCCGTTCAACGCCGCGATCACCGAGAACGTCACCGCCAACGACGTCGCCGTCGCCAGCGTGAAGGTGGTGACCGGCGTCACCAGCGGAACGCTCACCCTCGCCCCGGACGGCCTCTTCACCTACACGCCCAACACCGGGTTCGTCGGGACCGACTCCTTCACCTACAGCGGCAACAACGGCGCGACCAACACGGCGACCGTCACCTTGAACGTCGCCTCCGCGGGGATCGGGCCGGCGCCCACCGCGAACCCGGACAGCTACGTGAGCGCCGTCGCCACCAGGTTCGGCGCGCCGCGTCCCGGGGTGCTGGCCAACGACACCGATCCCAGCCGCTACCCGCTCAC
>JAJZTO010000020.1:0-14063 GCA_021848865.1 Myxococcales bacterium | reverse complement strand
CGCCTCGACCACCCTGAACCCGGACGGCTCCTTCAGCGTGACCGGGTCGGGCTCCTGCACCTTCTCCTACGCGGCGATCAACTCGCAGGGGACGGCGAGCGCCGCGACGACGGTGACCGTGAGCTTCGGCGCCGCCTCGAACCTCGCCGTCGCGGTGGTGGACGCCGGCACCGGGGCGGCGATCGCCGACTACCGCTGGACGCTGCAGGAGGACCTCACCTTCAAGCACGCGGTGACCGCCACGCCCGCGGTGAGCACGCGCACCATCGGCACCAGCTTCCACCGGAGCCACATGCCGGTGGTGGCGACCGGCTGCGTCGGCCCGGTGAGCTGCGGCACCGGCCAGACCCTGCGCGGCGTGCCCGTCCCGCCCGTGCCCGAGACCACGCCGGCCGAGGTGGTCCTCGATCCGACCCGGCACTACTACGTCTCGATCCTGCCCGGCGACGGGAGCCCCCCGGCCCACGCCATGGGCGGCGCCGAGACCAGGTGGCTCGCCGCCACCGGCACCACGCCCGCCGGCTGGGCGCCCCTGAAGATCAAGCTCCAGGGGACCCCGCTGGTGCCGGCGCAGATGAGCATCTACATCTACGAGGACAACGACCCGACCAACGGGCAGAACGAGCCCGTCGAGCGCCCCCTGGGCGGCTTCAACGTCATCCTGATGGATCCGGCGGGCCGCACCGGCGACGTCGCGGGCCAGCAGACCTACGACGCCTTCAACATGCCCCTCTCCAACGCCCTGCTCGGGCGACCCGGCTGCCCGGACGAGCTCAACGCCCGGACCAACGGCACCGGGACCACGGCGGCGGGGAACCTGGTCGGCGCGGTGTACACCTGCCCGAACGCGCCGGCCGGCTACACCGGCGACCCGGCGCGCTACGCGCTGGCCGGGCACGCGCTCATCCAGAACCTGACCCCGGCCCGCTACGACGTGATCGCGCACCCCGGCGCGGCCCGCGAGGGCGCCGGCGAGGTGTGGTGGCAGACCGAGACCCTCGAGGGCACGCCGGCGCAGGACGCCTTCACCGGCATCAAGGAGCCGGTCTACTTCCAGGAGTTCGGCCCGCCGGGCCCCCACGTCACCATCGGCTTCGTGAACCCGGCCCACCTCCTGGCCAGCAACCTCCTGACCGCCACCGGCGCGACCATCACCGGGAAGATCACCAGCCAGCACATGTCGCGTCCCTCCGACGTGACCCTGTGGGACGCCGGGACGTACGACCTGCTCTCGGCGACGACCTGCCAGGTGGTGCTGAACTCCCAGGGCGGGAACGGCCCGGCGATGGCCGCCGCCCAGTGCAGCCCGGACGGCTCCTTCACGCTGACCGGCGTCCCCGCCGGCGTCTACGACCTGGCGGTCTTCGATCAGTGGCTCGACCAGATCATCCAGAACGTCGCCGTGACCGTCCCGCCCGCCACCGCGACCGTCGCCCTGGGCGACATCCCGGTGCTGAGCTGGTTCACGCAGTACGACCAGAACATCTTCCAGGACCTGAACGGGAACGGGGTCTACGACCCGGGCGAGCCCGGCATCTCCAACGTCCCGCTCACCGTGCGCTACCGGAACGGCGCTCCCTCCAACGTGACGCTCTCCGACAGCAACGGCAACGGGATCCTGGCCGAGCTCTTCCCGCTCTTCAACTGGTACGTCGCCGAGGCCGATACCACCCGCTTCAAGCAGACCGGCGTCAGCGTCGTCGTCGACGGCGGCGGCAAGCCGGACGCGACCGGCCCCGGCGCCGGGCTCTGGACCTCCCACTACGCCACCGGCGAGTCGAGCGTGCGCACCGAGTCTCCCGGCGCCCTCAGCTACGGCCTGCAGGGCTTCATCAGCGAGCGGAACCGCGTGGACTGGGGCCGCACGCCCTACGCCCCGGGCGAGAACGGCGGCATCGTCGGCAACGTCGTCTACTCCTCCACGCGCCCCTTCGACGACATGCGCTTCAACGTGCAGACCATCTGGGAGCCGCTGGTCCCGCGCGTCAAGGTGAACCTCTACCGGAAGCGGACGCTCCCGGACGGCACCCAGACCCTGACGCTGGTCGACACCACCAGCACCTCGAGCTGGGACGACTACGTGAACCTCGTCCTCGGCGCGGACGGCGCCCAGTACCTCATGGGCACCGACTACAACGACCAGGCGGTCCCGCCCGTCGGCCTCCGCGTCCCCGCGACCGGAGCCCCGGCCCCGGCGGGCGCCTACCCCGCCGGCAGGCAGGTGAACCTCCAGTGCCCCGGGCAGCTGCCGGGGGCCACCACGCCCCCGCCGTGGAACCTGTCGGCGGTCGATCCCTTCACCAACTACACGCTCGGCGGCGACCGGTACCGCTGCTACGACGGCTGGCACGACTGGAACCAGGTGCAGGCCGCGCCCTACGACGGCCGCTTCGTCTTCCCCAGCCCGGCCTACGCCGCGGCGCACCCGCTCTGCTCGCCGACGGTGACGACGGGCTGCACGGCGCCGGTCCCGGGCCAGACGCTGGTCAGCCTCTCGCCGGGCACCTACGTGGTCGAGGCGATCACGCCCCCGGGCTACGAGATCGTGAAGGAGGAGGACAAGAACATCCTCATCGGCGACGCCTTCGTGGCGCCCGTGACCCAGCAGTTCGGCCCCCTGGCCAGCATCTTCATCCTCCCGGACCAGGCGACCATCGGGAACGCCAACCCGTACGCCCCCGGCACCGGCGATCCGGGCTTCCAGAGCGACCCGACGAGCAACCTCGGGGTCTACGGCACGACCGACGCCACCACCTTCCCGGAGTGCGTCGGCGCGCTCCACCGCGTGCCCGACTACCTGAGCCTCTACCCGCAGGCGCGGCAGGTGGCGCCGTTCGCCGGGATGGACCGGCCGCTCTGTGACCGCAAGCAGGTGGTCCTGAACGACCAGATGCAGAGCAGCGCCAGCTTCTTCGTCTTCACCGAGGTGCCCGCGGCCTCCAACAACACCGGCATCATCCTCGACGACGCGACCTCGGAGTTCAACGCCGCGGCGCCCGACTTCGGCGAGAAGGCCACCGTGCCCTTCGTCCCGGTGTCGATCAAGGACTTCACCGGCAACGAGATCAGCCGCACCTACAGCGACCAGTGGGGCGCCTACAACATGCTCACGCCCTCGAGCTGGCTGGTGAACCCGCCCACGCCCTCCGGCTACGGCCCCAACATGCTGATCACCTGCATGAACGACCCGGGCCCCATCCCCGATCCGGTCACGGGCCAGCTGGTCACCGACCCGCAGTACAACCCGGCCTACAGCAACTTCTGCTACACGAACCCGTTCATGCCGGGCCAGACGACGTACCTGGACACCCCGGTCCTGCCCATCGCGGCCTTCGCCGCCGGCTACAACCCCGCCGACTGCGCCCCGCCCAGCCTGGCGCCGGCCGTCAAGCGGGTCGACAGCAGCGCCGGCTTCGGGCCGTGGCTGCCCGCCACCGGCGGCAGCCTGACCATCACCGCCATGGGGGACCAGACGGTGCTGAACCCGGCCTACGCCGGCCCCTTCGCGACCAGCGGCCTCGCCAGCCAGCGCACCATCACGCGCCACTACGGCTTCGGGGGCACCGCCGGGACGCTGCGGATCGGCGGCGTGAACCTGAGCGCCCAGGTCACGAGCTGGACCGACGCCACCATCACCGTCCACGTGCCGGGCGGGACGCCGACCGGTGAGCTCTCCATCACCACCGCCGGCGGCCTGTCCACCGTCGACGCCGTCACCGTGAACATGGGCGGCACGGCGCCGACCCGCGTCAGCGGCAGCCTCGGGCAGAAGATCCAGGACGCGGTCGACCTGGCGAACCCGGGCGACCTCATCCTGGTGGACGCCGGCACCTACAACGAGCTGGTGATCATGTGGAAGCCGGTCCGCCTGCAGGGCGTGGGCGCCGGGTCGGTCATCATCAACGCGGCCAAGTACCCGACCTCCAAGCTCGAGACCTGGCGGCCCCGCATCAACCAGCTGTTCGCCATCGACAGCGTCACCGGCAACCAGACCGGGCCCTCCCAGGTCGATCCGCTGCCGACGCAGGAGATCACCGGCGGCGTGGTCCTGCTCGAGCCGACGGTGCTCGGCGCGGAGGAGGGCGCCGGCATCACCGTGCTGGCGAAGAACCTGCCGGCCGCCGCCTGCGGCAACGTCGGCATCACCGGCTGGGAGAGCAACTTCCTCTGCGCCCCGTCGCGGATCGACGGCGTCAGCATCACGGGCGGTGACGCCGGCGGCGGCATCTACGTGAACGGCTGGGCGCACAACCTCCGGATCTCGAACAACCGCGTCTACGGCAACGCCGGCGCCTACAACGGCGGCATCCGGGTCGGGGTCCCGTACCTCCAGCTGGCGAGCTTGCCGACCGCGTCGAACGGGTCCGTGCTCCTCGGCCCCGGCCAGCGGATCGCCGGGTTCGGGTACGACCTCAACGTCCGCATCCACCACAACTCCATCACCAAGAACGGCACCGTCGAGGCGCCGGTCGGCAACGGCGGCGCCGGAGGCGGCCTGTCCATCTGCACCGGGACCGACAACTACCGCGTCGACCACAACTTCGTCTGCGGCAACTACGGCGCCTCGGACGGCGGCGGCATCGGCCACGTCGGCTTCAGCCAGGGCGGCTCGATCGACAACAACCAGGTCCTCTTCAACCAGAGCTTCCAGCAGACCAACGCGACCCACGGCGGCGGCCTCTTCGTCGGCGGCGAGCCTCCCATCGCCGGGACGGTCTCCCTGGGCACCGGCGATCTCACCGTCGACGCCAACCTGATCCGCGGCAACTTCGCCGAGGGCGGGCACGGCGGCGGCGTCCGCCTGCAGCAGGTGAACGGCGCCGACGTCGCCGCGTTCCCCGGCACGCCGGGCCGGTGGCACCAGGTGAGGCTCACCAACAACATGATCGAGAACAACGTCGCCGGCTACGCCGGGGGCGGCCTCTCCCTCTCCGACGCGGTGCACTCGGTCGTCGCCAACAACACCGTGGCCTCCAACGACAGCGTCGGCATCGCCGGGACCGTCCTCGCCGGCGGGGTGGCCCTCCCCGCCACCACGCCCGGCGTCGCGGGCGTGGGCGTCCCCAGCCCCTCCGGCATCGTCTCGGAGCCCACCAGCCCGGCCCTGCTCGCCCTGTTCGGGAACCAGGGGCTGCGGACCGCCAACGCCGTCTCGCAGCCGCAGCTGTCGAACAACATCCTCTGGCAGAACCGCTCCTTCTACTACTCGGGCGCCGGCCAGCTCTGCGCCGGGAACAGCGTGGCGGCCGTGGGCGGCGCCTGCGCCACGCTGCCCGACCAGACCGCCAGCGGCCAGTGCGTCGCCGGCGCGGCCTACTGGGACGTCGGCGTCCTCGGGGACGCCAGCCCGGCGCCCGGCGCGCTCCACCTCAACCCGACCTTCTCCGTGCTGACGAGCACCAGCGGCTACGGCGGGAACGGCAACCGGTCGGGGAACCCGCGGCTGGCCGACCAGTACTGCAACGGCTCGCGGGTGGTGCCGGAGCTCCCGGCCGTCCTCAACCCGCCCAGCGTGAAGAACCTGCAGGTGGCGGCCACCATCGACGAGGGCAACAACTACGTGAACCTCCGGTACGGGCCGCTCTACCTGGTCAACCCCGCGACCGGGACGGTCTTCGGCAACTACCACATCGCCGGGGCCGCCTCCTCGGCCTACGACACCGGCACGGCGGCCGGCGCCGTCCCGAACCACGACTACGACGGCCAGCCGCGGCCGTACGCGTCGGCGTGGGACATCGGCGCCGACGAGTGGTGGCCGGCCGGGACCAACCCGCCGGCGCTGCCGTACTGACGGGAAGGCGCGAGGGCATGGACCGGCGCCCGAGCCAGGTGGTCGCGATGCTGCTCGCGGGAGTGCTCGCGGGCGGCATCGCGGTGTCCCCCGGGTCCGCCCGGGCCGGCGGCGGGCCGCCCGTCGCCGGGGGGGCCAGGGGCCGGAGGCCGGCGCCGGGGCCGCTGGCGAGGCGGGCCCCCGAGGCGAGCTGGCACGCCCGCCACGGCCTGTACTTCAAGCGCAACTGGGGCGTCGACGTCGTCGGCGTGCGGCGCGTCTCCTCCGGGGTCATGCTGCGGTTCGACTACCGCGTGGTGGACCCGGAGCGGGCCGCGGCGCTGACCAACCGCCAGACGAGGCCGTTCCTGATCGACGAGGCGACCGGCACCGCGCTGGCGATCCCGGCGATGGAGAACGTCGGCGAGCTGCGCCAGGTGGCCCGGCTCCAGCGCAACCGCACCTACTTCATGATCTTCGGCAACCCGGGCGGGCTGGTGAAGCGCGGGAGCCGCGTGACGCTCGTGGTCGGCAATTTCCGCGCGGAGGGGCTGGTGGTGGATTAGGGCCATGGGGCGCCGCCGGCGCCTCGGGCCCGAGCCCCCGCGTCCAGTCCGGGAGTCATCCCCATGTGCAGACGCCAGTCGACGCTTCCTTCCCTGCCGTGGGCGGCCGCCGTGGCCCTGGCGATGGCCACCGCGGGCTGCCGCTGGTCCACGCCCGCGGAGCGGGCGGCCGCGCCGATCGCGGACAGGAACGCCGCGGCGCGCGGCGGCGTGAGGGCCTGGCGCGCCGTCCACGCGATGTCCCTGTCGGGCAAGCTGGAGGCCGGGCGGCCCCGGAACCCGGTCAAGCTGGCGATGGCCTACCTCCGGCCGCAGCGGGAGACGCGGGGCCACGCCCGGTCGGCGCTGCCGGTGGCCGCCGACGTCGCCGCCGACGAGCCGGTGCGCCTGCCGTTCCGCCTGGAGATGGAGCGCCCGCTCAAGACCCGGCTGGAGGTCGACTTCCGGGGCCAGACGGCGCTGCAGGTCTTCGACGGGGCCCGGGGCTGGAAGGTGCGCCCGTTCCTGGGCCGGCACGAGGTGGAGCCGTTCAGCCCCGAGGAGCTGCGGGAGGCCTCGATGCAGACGGAGCTGGACGGTCCGCTCATCGACTACGCCGCCAAGGGCAGCCGGGTGGAGCTGGAGGGCACCGAGCCGGTCGAGGGCCGCGACGCCTACAAGCTCAAGGTCACCCTGGACGACGGCCAGGTGCGGCACGTCTGGGTGGACGCCAGCACCTGGCTCGACGTGAAGGTCGACGGGTCGCGCCGGATGGACGGGAAGCCCCGGACGGTGTGGACGACCCTGCGCGACTACCGGCCGGTGGACGGGCTGATGATCCCGCACGTCCTCGAGACCACCGTGGACGGCGTCCGGGGCTCCGAGAAGATCCTCGTCGAGAAGGTGACCGTGAACCCGCCGCTCGCGGACTCGCGCTTCGCGCGGCCGGAGTGAGGAGCCCGCCATGAGAGCCCCGAGGAAGATCGCCGCCGCCCTGGCCGCCGCCGGCCTGCTCGCCTCCCTCCCCGCCCAGGCCCGCGCCGAGGAGGCGGCCGACCCGCACGCCCACCACCACCAGATGATGATGTCGATGAAGCGGGCGACGCGCTCGACGGCGGACTACGCGCTGCCCGCGATCGACCTGGTGCGGGACGACGGCAAGACCGTGTCCCTCCCCGCGGAGCTCGACGACGGGAAGCCGGTGGTGCTGAACTTCATCTTCACCACCTGCACCACCATCTGTCCCATGATGACCCAGGTCTTCGCCCGGCTCCAGGAGCGGCTGGGCCCGGAGCGCGACCGGGTGCACATGGTCTCGATCTCGATCGACCCGGAGCAGGACACGCCGGCGCGCCTGGCGGCCTACGCCCGGAAGTTCCACGCCGGCCCCCAGTGGCGCTACTACACCGGCAGCACCGAGGCGAGCGTCGCCGCGCAGCGCGCCTTCGACGTGTACCGCGGCGACAAGATGGACCACACCCCGGTCACGTTCCTGCGCGCCGCCCCGGGACGGCGCTGGGTGCGCATCGACGGGTTCGCGTCCGCCGACGAGCTGGCGGAGGCGCTGCACGAGCTGGTCGCCGCCCGCTGATGCCGGCGGCGGCCATCGGTCGCGGCGGGGCCGGTCGCCCCGGGCCGTCGCCGGGCGCCCGCGCCGGGTGGGCCCTCGCCCTCCTCGCCGCGCTCCTGCCGCCGGCCGCGGCCGCGGGGGCGCCGCCCGTGTCGGCCGGCGCCGGCGAGCGGCTCTACCGCCTGGGCCTGCTCCCCTCGGGGCGGCCCCTGCGCGGGGAGCGCGAGGGCGGCGCCGGCGTCGACGGCCCGGACGCGGCCTGCGCCACCTGCCACCGCCGCAGCGGCCTCGGCAGCTGGGAAGGGCAGACCGTCATCCCGCCCATCATCGGCCGGTACCTGTTCCGGCCCGGGGCTCGCAACGTCGAGGACGTGAACCTGCCGCACGTGCAGGGCTACGTCCCGCACCGGGAGCCGTACACCGACGCCTCGCTGGCCAGGGCCATCCGCGAAGGCAGGGACCGCGAAGGCCGGCGGCTCGGCATCCTCATGCCCCGGTACCGGCTCGACGCCGCGACCATGGCGTCGCTCATCGCCTACCTCAAGAGGTTGACCGTCGGCCCGGTCCCCGGGGTGACGAGCGACACCCTGCACTTCGCCACCGTCGTCACCCCGGACGCCGATCCCGTGGCGCGCCGGGGCATGCTCGACGTGCTGGAGCAGTTCTTCGCCGACAAGAACGGCGGCTACCGCGGGGAGAGCCCGCCCCTGCGCTCGCCCCGGGGCGTCATGTACCGGGTCAACCGCAAGTGGCAGCTGCACGTCTGGGTGCTCTCCGGTCCGCCGGAGACGTGGGAGCGGCAGCTCCTCGACCGGCTGGCCCGGGAGCCGGTGTTCGCCGTGGTCTCCGGCATCGGGGGCGCGACCTGGGCGCCGGTGCACCGCTTCTGCGAGCACGCCGCCGTTCCCTGCCTGCTGCCGAACGTGGATCTGCCGGTGGTGGCGGAGCAGGACTTCTACCCGATCTACTTCTCCAAGGGCGTGCTGCTGGAGGCCCAGCTCGTCGCCCGGCAGCTCCAGGCCGGGGGCCCGGCGCTGCGCCGCGTCGTGCAGGTGTTCCGGAAGGGGGACGTCGGCGAGGGGGCGGCCCGGGCGCTCCAGGCCCAGCTCGCGGCGACGGGGCTGGAGGGCGTGGCGCGCGCCGTCGGGAGCGGCCCGGCCGGGCCGGCGCTGGCCGCCGCCCTGGCGGGGACGGGAGCCGGGGACGCCGTCGTGCTCTGGCTCCGCCCCGGCGACCTGAAGGCGCTGCCGGCGCCGCCCCCCGGCTCGGCGGTGTACCTGTCGGGCCTCATGGGCAAGCTGGAGGAGGCGCCGCTGCCCGCGGCGTGGCGCGGGATCGCTCGCATGACCTACCCCTTCGACCTGCCCGAGCAGCGGCGGGTGCGGATGAACTTCCCGCTGGGGTGGTTCAGCGTGCAGCACATCCCGGTCGTGGACGAGCGGGTGCAGACCGACACCTACCTGGCCTGCGTGATCCTCTCCGAGACCCTCGGGCACATGCTCGACAGCTTCGTGCGGGACTACCTGGTGGAGCGGGTCGAGGCCATGCTGAGCCACCGCCTGGTGAACGGCTACTACCCCAGGCTGGGGCTGGCCCCCGGCCAGCGCTTCGCCTCCAAGGGCGGTTACGTCGTCCACTTCGCGCAGCCCACCGGCGCGCGGCTGCTCCCGGACACCGGATGGGTCGCCCCGTGACCCGGCGGTGAGGCGGCACCGCCGCTTTCACCATGGGTGACCATCTCCGTTGCCGCGCGCCCTCCCGGGCGCCGCCCCCGGTCCTCAACGGACGTTTGCCCCGCGCGCGAGCGACACCGCCCGGGTAGACCGGATGGGGACCGGAGTTGCCCGCAGCGACAATCGGCCGCATCCTCCCATCAGCCCACGGCGCGGGGCGTCTGCCGGGGGCGAGGGCGGTTCTGAACATCGTTCGGGGAGGGGCCTTCAGGGGGGCGCGCGCGCGCCCGCTTCGCGGGCGTGCGTCGCGGGGCGGGCGGCCGGCGCGGCGGAACGGGAGGCCGCAGCATGGTGGAGATCCTGGTCGCGGACGATCACCAGCTGGTCCGCATGAGCCTGCGGGAGCTGCTGCAGCTCCGGCCGGACTGGCGGGTCTGCGGAGAGGCGTCAAACGGCCTGGAGGCCGTCGCGCTGGCGGCGACGCTGCGGCCCGACGTGGCCGTCCTGGACGTGCGGATGCCGGAGCTGGGCGGGCTGGAGGCGGCGCGCCGGATCCGCTCCGTCTCGCCGGCCACCGAGATCATGGTGCTCACCGGTCACGCCTCCGACACGCTGGTGCGCGAGGCCGCCTCCGCCGGCGCCCACGCGCTGGCCCTCAAGGGCGGCGACGCCGGCGACGTGATCCGGGGCGTCGAGGCCCTGGCGGCGCACCGGAGCTTCCTGGCGCCGGAGGGCGGCCCCCTCCCGGGCGCGGCCTCCCCTTGCGGGCCGGCGACGCACCCGCCCCGGCAGCTGACGCCGCGGGAGCGGGAGATCGCCAAGCTGCTGGCCAAGGGGAAGACCAACTGGTCGGTCGGCGCCATCCTCGGGATCAGCGTGAAGACGGTGGAGACGCACCGCGCCAACATCCTCTGGAAGCTGGGCCTCGAGTCGATCGTGGAGCTGGTGCTCTACGCGGTGCAGAACAACCTCATCGAGATGTGACCGCGCCGCGCGGGCGGGCCGCCGCCGCGCCGCTACTTCCCGAACATCGACCGCTCGCTCCGGAAGAGCCGGGCCGCCGCCGCCACCAGGAGCAGCGCGTAGAGCGCGCTCGCCCCCATCGACAGGGCCTGCAGGCCGGCGGCGACCGGCTCGCCGCGCACCAGCCGCAGCACCAGCTGCTGCTCGCCGAAGGAGGGGACGAGCATCATCCAGGGCCGCAGCTTGAAGGGCACCAGCGCCAGCACCGCGCTGGGCAGCGCCGGCACCAGCATGAGGAAGGAGAGGCTGGCCTGGGCCGCCTTGAAGCCCCGGGCGCGCACCGCCACCAGGACCTGGAGGGCGCTGGCGAGGAGCAGCAGCGGCAGGAAGAGGACGAAGGTCCGCAGCAGCATCCCCGGGTCGAGGCGGATGGAGAAGCCCAGCCGCTCCAGCGGCAGCGCCGCCGGCACCAGGCCGAAGCCGACGATGGTCTCGGCCAGGGCCAGGGTGGCGAAGAGGGCGGTGGCGGCCACCTTGGCGAGCGCCACCGACTCCCGCGGCACCGGGTGGAGGAGCAGCGGCTCCAGCGTCTGGCGCTCCCGCTCGCCGGCGGTGGTGTCGATGGCGACGTACATGCCGCCCACGAAGACCGCCACCACCAGGAAGTAGGGGAGCATCGAGAGCAGCAGGCCGGCGCGGCTCTCCGGGGTGGAGAGGTCCACCGTCTCCAGCGCCAGGGCCTCGGCCGCCGCCGGGTGGACGCCGCGGGCCATGAGCCGGAGGGCCCCGGTCTGGCGCGACCAGGCCGAGAGCATGGCGCGGGCGCGCTCCACCGCCGCGTGGGCCGACTGGCGCGACTCGTCGATCACCAGCCGCACCGGCGCCGGGCGCCCCTCCCGGAGCCGGGCCCCGAACTCGGGGGGGACGACCAGCACCAGGTCCCGGTCGCCGGCGCGGACCGCGCCCTCGGGGTCGGCCGGGGCCTCGACGACGTCGGCGCCGGCGCCGCGGAGGAACTGGACCAGGTGGGGCGCGTGGTCGGCGCCGGCCACTGGCAGCGTCAAGGGCCGCTCCTCGGCGGAGCGGGCCTGCCGGGCCACCACCGAGAAGGTGACCGCCAGCAGGACCGGGCCCAGCAGCGGGAAGAGCAGGGCCATGGCCACCGCGCGCCGGTCGCGGAGGTTGTCCGCCACCTCCTTGCGGAGCACCACGCCGAGGTGGTCGAGCCTCATCCCAGCCCCTCCTCGGAGCCGATGGCCGCCACGAAGGCGTCCTCCAGGCTCTCCCGGCCGGTGGCCCGCCGGAGGTCGTCGGGCGTCCCGTCGGCCACCACCTGCCCGCGGGCGATGACCACCACCCGGTCGCAGAGGGCCGAGACCTCCTGCATGACGTGGGTGGAGAAGAGGATGCACCGGCCGTCGTCGCGCAGGCGGCGCAGGAGCGCCCGCACCGCCCGGGTGCCGGCCACGTCCAGGCCGCTGGTGGGCTCGTCCAGCACGACGTTGCGGGGGTCGTGCACCAGCGCCTTCCCCAGCGCCACCTTGAGCTTCTGCCCCTGGGAGAAGCCGTCGGTGCGGCGGTCCAGGAACTCGCCCATGTCGAGCAGCGCCGCCAGCTCCTCGATGCGCGCCTCCAGCGCCGGGCCGCCCCGGCCGTGGAGCCGCCCGAAGTAGCGCAGGTGCTCGCGGGCGGTGAGGCGCGGGTAGAGGCCGTGGCTGTGCGGGAGCACCCCCAGCCGGCGCTGGGCCTCGAGCCGGCTCGCCGCCAGGTCCACGCCGTCCACCGTGGCGCTGCCCCGGTCGGGGTCGAGCACCCCGTAGAGGATCCGGAGCGCCGTGGTCTTGCCGGCGCCGTTGGGCCCGAGCAGGCCGGTGATGCGGCCGTCGGCGACGTCGAAGGTGACGCCGGCCAGGGCCCGCACCGGCCCGAAGGACTTGTGGAGGTCCCGGAGCTGGATCACGGGGCCGGCCCCGCCAGGTCGAGGAAGAAGGGCGCGGGGGTCCAGCGCTCCAGGCAGGAGGCGTCCAGCCCCTCGGCCGAGCCCGCCTCCAGGAAGCGGGCGATGAGCCGGGGCATGCACCCCCGGACGAAGGTCCCGTGCCCGGCGCCCGGGACCACCAGGGGGCGGGAGCGGGGCAGGTCGCGCGCCGCCCGCTCCGCCCACCGCGGCGGCGTCACCGGGTCGGCCTCCCCGGAGAGCAGCAGCGCCGGCACCCCGGCGCGCACCGGGCGGTGGAAGGCCGGGTCGGGGGCGGCGTGGGGCCAGCGGGCACAGCGCTTCTGGAAGGCGTCCCGCACCAGGTTCCCCAGGAAGGCGCCGCCGGCCGGGGCCGGGCCGTAGAAGGGGACGTCCTCGGCGCAGAGCACCGAGAGCTGGAGGCCGAGGGCGATCTGGCCGGCGACGTCGCCCCCGCCGATGAGCCCCTGCGCCGCCAGGGGCGTGAGGTCGCCGGCGCGCGCCTCGCGCAGCAGGGCCGGGAGGAGCGAGGTGGTCTCGGGCGCGTAGAGGAGCAGGAAGACGATGGAGCGGGCCACGCCTCCCTTCAGCTCGAAGGCCACCGGCTCGCCGGTGAGGGGGTCGCGCAGCCGCAGCCGCGCCGGCTTCCGGTCCAGCTCCGCCACCAGCGCCCCGAGGTCGGCGGGCAGCGCCGGGAAGCGCGCCGCGCAGGCCGGGTCGGCGGCGCAGCGGGAGAGGTCCCTCTCCAGCGCCCGCTGCGCGTCCTCGCCGAAGCTCTCGCCGATGGCCATCTCCAGGGGCGCGACGCCGTCCAGCACCAGCGTCCGCACCCGGTCCGGGAAGGTGCGGGCGTAGACCAGGGCGGCGCGGGTCCCGTAGGAGGCGCCGAAGAGGTTCACCTTCTCGTAGCCCAGCGCGGCCCGCACCGCGTCCAGGTCGCGGGCGAAGGCCTCGGTCCCGTAGGCCCGGAGGTCGGCGTGCCCCGAGAGGTCGGCGGCGCAGCGCTCCACCGCCGCCAGCTCCTCCGCCTCCGAGCGGTCGAGGGCCCGCGGGTCCTCCAGCGCCGGGCAGCCCAGCCGGCCGGAGAGGCCGGTGCCGCGCTGGTCCACCAGCACCAGGTCGCGGAAGCGGCCGACGCGCCGGAAGGCGGCGAGCGCCAGCGGGAAGGCGGCGCTGGCCGCCTGGCCCGGGCCGCCGGCCAGCAGGAAGAGGGGATCGGGCCGGGCGCTGGTGCTCTCGGCGTCCACCACCGCCACGTGCACCGCGATGGTCCGGCCGCCGGGGCGGGAGCGGTCCTCGGGGACCTCCAGGAAGCCGCAGCGGGCGGCCACGCGGACCGCGGAGGAGTCGCCGCCGAGCTGGCAGGGGGCGAGCGGCAGGCCCTTCGACGGGGGCCGCGCCGCCGCCGGGCCGGAGGCGAGGAGGAGCGCGAGCGCGAGCAGGGGGCGCACGGCCCCGAGTCTAGCCGGGAACGGGCGGTGAAGGGCACGGGCCGGCGCGGCCCGGGGCGCGGCGGGTGCCTAGAGGGCGGCCTGGGCCGGGAGCGGCAGCGGCTCCACCAGCGCCCGGTCCACCAGCCGGTCCA
>JAJZTO010000019.1 GCA_021848865.1 Myxococcales bacterium | reverse complement strand
GCACCGGAGCGGCCGCGGCATCTTCTCCGAGGCCATGGTCAAGGTGAAGGTGGACGGCGAGGTGCTGCACACCGCCGCCGAGGGGGACGGCCCGGTGAACGCGCTGGACGCGGCGCTGCGCAAGGCCCTCCTGCCCCGCTTCCCCCGGATCGCCCAGCTCCAGCTCGCCGACTACAAGGTCCGCATCCTCGACGGCAGCGAGGGCACCGCCGCGGTCACCCGCGTGCTGGTGGACATGCAGGACGGCCCGCGCCGGTGGAGCACCGTCGGC
This sequence comes from Myxococcales bacterium, assembly GCA_021848865.1. Lineage (GTDB taxonomy): Bacteria > Myxococcota > Myxococcia > Myxococcales > Anaeromyxobacteraceae > JACRMN01. The sequence goes on along the minus strand of JAJZTO010000019.1, from coordinate 17,310 downwards.
GCCAGCACCAACATCATCGAGGCCAGCTGGTGCGCCCTGGTGGACGCGCTGGAGTACGGCCTGACGACCGCCGCCTGAGCGGCGCGAGGAGGAAGCGACGTGGACGCGCGGATCGTGGTGCTGCCGGGAGACGGGATCGGCCCCGAGGTCACCGCCGAGGCCCTGCGGGTCCTGGAGGCGGTGGCCCGGAAGGGCGGCCACGCCTTCCACTTCTCGGAGCAGCTCATGGGCGGCTGCTCCATCGACCGCCACGGGACCGCCCTCACCGCCGAGGCGCTGGCCGCCTGCAAGGCCTCCCGCGCCGTGCTGCTGGGCGCGGTGGGCGGCCCGAAGTGGGACGACCCCACCGCCAAGGTCCGCCCGGAGCAGGGGCTGCTGGCCCTGCGCAAGGGGCTGGGCGTCTTCGCCAACCTCCGCCCGGTGACGGTCCACCCGGCGCTGATCGACTCCTCGCCGCTGAAGGCCGACCGGCTCCAGGGCGTGGACATCCTGGTGATCCGCGAGCTCACCGGCGGCCTCTACTTCGGCCAGCCCAAGGGGCGCGACGTCCGGGACGGCCACGAGCGCGCCGTGGACACCCTCGAGTACTTCGACTTCGAGGTGCGCCGGGTGGTGGAGCTCGCCTTCCGGCTCGCCCAGGGGCGCCGCCGCAAGGTGACCTCGGTGGACAAGGCCAACGTGCTCGAGTCCTCGCGCCTCTGGCGCCAGGTGGCCTCCGCCATCGGCCAGGCCCACCCCGGGGTGGCGCTCGACCACATGCTGGTGGACACCGCCTCGATGCGGCTGGTGGTCGCCCCGGCCAGCTTCGACGTGGTGGTCACCGAGAACATGTTCGGGGACATCCTCACCGACGAGGCCTCGGTGCTGGCCGGCTCGATGGGCATGCTCCCCTCCGCCTCCCTCGGCGACGGCGGCCCGGGGCTGTACGAGCCCATCCACGGCTCGGCGCCCGACATCGCCGGCCAGGGCGTCGCCAACCCGGTGGGCACCATCCTCTCGGCGGCGATGATGCTGCGCCACTCGCTCGGCCTCCCCGCCGAGGCCGGCGCCGTCGAGGCGGCGGTGCACCGCGCCATCGCCGACGGCTGCCGCACCAAGGATCTGGGCGGCTCGCTGCAGACGTCGCGGATGACCGACGAGATCCTCCGCCGGCTGTAGGCCGATCCGCGGCGGCGGCGGCCCGGCGGGGCGCCGGCCGGCGGGACCGGCGCCGTCGGGTGGTGGCGCCCGGGGACGGGCCGCGCCCTACCCGGCGTCGCTGCCGGGCTCGTCGGCCTCGCTCTCCTCGACGTCCGGCCCTTCCGGCAGCTTCCGGAGGCGCGCCCGGATGAGCTTCTTGTGCGCGACCTCCTCGGCCTTCAGCTCGGTGAAGAGCTTCTTCACCTTCGCGTCCTTCACCTGCTTCAGCGCCTGGGCGAAGAAGTCGTGGGCCTTCTCCTCCGACTCCAGCGCCACCTCCATCGCCTGGCGCGCCGACATGAAGACCCGCGGCTTGCCGCGGTCGGGGGCCTCCACGTCGTCGAGCAGGTCGCGGGTGACCCGCACCTTCTGGCGGCCGAAGAGCTTCTTCCGCTTCGCCAGGAGCTGGGCGTGGTGCTTGGCCTCGTACCCGGCCATCAGCTTGAAGACGTCGCTGGCGTCGCCCGGGTAGCGCCCTCCGACGATCCGGGTGAACTCCTGGTAGCGCTCCTTCGCCTCCTCCTCGATGAGGATGGCGAGGTCGAGGGCGTCGCGCAGGTCGAGCTTCTGGAAGTCGATCGGCATGGGATCGCGGACCCTTGGGTGGTGGTGCCGGCGTGGTGCGGCGCGGCCGGGGAGGCGCCGGAGCCTAACCCCAGAGCTTCTCGTCGCGCGTCTGGACGATGCGTCCGCAGTGGACGCAGATCTTGGTGCGGTTGCCGGCGACGGCCCCCGTGCCATTCGCGTAGGTGTGCTCGCAGTCGGCCAGGAGCTTCGCCAGCTCCTCCTGGAGATCGCGGATCTCGGCCTCGCGCTTGGCCACCTCGACGCGCAGCTCGTCCTTGCGCGCCAGTCTCTCTGCTTGCGTGATGCGGTTTTCCATTCCGTACTCTCCGGAGGACAGGATACCCACACCGGGCTCCCTTGTCAGGTGATTCGGTGATGCGTCCGGGACGCTCCCGCCGCCGGGTGGCCGGGCCGGCCCCGGGGAGGGCCCGGCCCCACCCTCGGCCCCGGGCCGCCGGAGATGGTAGAGTGCCCCCGAACGACGCACCGCGGCACGCGCATCCGGGGTTCCCGGCGCGGCCGGGTCGGCCGGCCCGTGGGTGGCAACGCGAACCTCCCGACCATGAACCGCCTCGTCCTCCCGCTCCTCCTCTGCCCCGCGCTCGCGGCCGCCCAGCCCGCGCCGGTCCGGACCGACCTCCCCGCCGACGAGGCCGAGCTGGCCCGGGAGGCGCGCCTCGAGACCGTGCTCCGGGTGGCGCGCGCCCTCAGCCCGGACCTGCGGGAGGCCCGGGAGCGGGCCGCGGCGGCCCAGGAGCGACCCGGCGCCGCCTCGGCCCTCCCCGAGCCGGAGCTGCAGGCGCAGCTCTGGCAGCAGCCGCTGCGGCGCCCCTTCGACGCCGGCGCAGGCGGCATGGTGATGGCGGGCCTGCGCCAGTCCTTCCCCGCACCCGGGACCCTCGCGGCCCGCGGGCGGGCGGCGCGGGCCGACGCCGGCGCGGCGGCCGCGGCGGTGGAGGCGCGGGAGCAGGAGCTGCTCCTCCAGGCCCGCAAGGCGCTGGCCGAGTACGCCCTGGCGGAGCAGGAGCAGCTCGTCCACCTCGACCACATGGAGCTGACCAACCGCTTCGTGGAGCTGGCCCGCTCCAGCTACCAGGAAGGGCGGCTCTCCAAGCAGGCCTTCCTGCGGGCCAGCGCCGAGCTGGCGCGGGTCCACGCCGACGTCGCCGCCACCGCCCAGGCCCGGCGCGCCAGCGGCGCCTTCCTGAACACGCTCATGGGGCGCGACCCCGACGCGCCGCTCGGGCCGGCGCGGCTGGAGGCGCCCCGGGCGACCGAGTTCAGCGTGGCCGAGGCCGAGCAGGACCTCGACCGCCGCCCGGAGCTGGTCGCCGCCTCGCGCGCGGTGGATCGCGGCCAGGCGCAGCTCGACGCCGCCCGCGGCGCGGCCGCCTGGCCGGGCTTCATGGTCGGAGCCGACCTCGGCTACATGCCCATGGACGGGACGCGCACCTACTCGCTGATGGCCGGCGTGTCGATCCCCTGGCTCTGGGGGCGCCGCGGCAGCGACGAGCGGGAGGCGGCGCGGACCCTGGCCGCCGACCGGGCGGCCCTGGAGTCGGCCCGGCGCAACGCCCGCCTGCAGATCCGCGACGCCCGGGCCCGGCTGGAGGCGGCCCGCGAGGCCTACGACATCCTCGACGCCCAGGTGGTCCCGCAGATGGGCCAGGCGGCCGAGGCGTCGCAGGCCGCCTTCGCCGCCGGCCAGCTCGACGCCCTGTCGGTCCTGGACGCCAACCGCGCCCACCTCCAGGTGCGGCTGGAGCGCCTCCGGGCGCTGACGCGGCTGGTCTCGGCGGTCGCCGACCTGGAGCGGGCCGCCGGGCACCTGCACGGATTCACCGACGAGGAAGGGAAGCCATGACCGAGCCGATGCGGCCCGAGGGGAGCCCGTCCGCCGAGCCGATGCCCGAGGGCGAGGAGGCGGCGCCGCCCGGCGTCCGGACCATGGCGCTGGTCCGCTGGGGCCTGGTGGCGCTGATGGCGGTGGCGGCGGTCGGCGCCTGGGTCCACTACGCCGGCCGGGCGCCCCGGAGCAGCCAGGCGGCGACGGCCTACCAGTGCCCCATGCACCCCTCGGTGATCCAGGACCGGCCCGGCGAGTGCCCGATCTGCGGCATGGACCTGGTGAAGGTGGAGCCGGGGGCCCGCAAGGCCGCGGCCGCCCCGGCCGCGCCGGCGGGCGAGGCGGCCGCCCAGGGCAAGTACTGGTGCCCCATGCACCCGGAGGTCACCTCCGACGACCCCGAGGCGCGCTGCGAGAAGTGCGGGGGCATGAAGCTCGTCCCCCGCGAGCCGGCGCCGGCGGCCGCGGCCGCCTCCCCGTCCGCCACCCTGTCGGTGCCGGGCCTGGTCCCGGTGGACATCAGCCCGGAGCGCGTGCAGCTCATGGGGATGCGCACCGCCCCGGTGACGCGCCAGCGGCTCTCCCCGCAGCTGCGCACCATTGGCTTCGTCTCGGCCAACGAGGCGACCCTGGCCATCATCACCGCCCGCTTCACCGGCTGGGTCGAGGAGCTCAAGGTCGGCCAGAGCGGGCAGCCGGTGCGGAAGGGGCAGGTGCTGGTCAACGTCTACTCGCCGGAGCTGACCACCGCCCAGCAGGTGTACGTGAACGCGATGCGCTGGGTCCGCGACCCGGCGGGCGGGACGATCGGGGGCGCCGCCTCCGGCAACCTCGACCAGGACGCCCGCAAGCGGCTGGAGCTGCTCGGCATGGCGCCGCAGGACGTCGACGACCTGGCCAAGGCCGGCCGCCCCTTCACCTCCACCCCCATCCGCACGCCGGTCTCCGGCTACGTGGCCCGCCGCGGCGCGCTGCCCGGGCTGTACTTCACGCCCGGCACCGAGCTGTTCCAGATCGCCGACCTCTCCAGCGTCTGGGTCATCGCCGACATCTACGAGTACGACATGAGCCGGGTGAAGGTGGGCCAGAAGGCCAGCCTCGCGCTGGGCGCCTACCCCGGGCAGCGCTTCACCGGCCGGGTGCAGTTCATCTACCCGGCGGTGAACCCGGAGAGCCGCACCCTCCAGGCCCGCATGGAGTTCAGGAACCCGGGGCTCAAGCTGCGCCCGGGGATGTACGGCGACGTCGTCATCGACCTGGACGCGGCCGAGGGGCTGGTGGTCCCCACCGAGGCGATCGTCGACACCGGCGAGCTGCAGTACGTCTTCCTCCGCAGGCCGGGCGGGCGCTTCGAGCCGCGGCGGGTGCAGCTGGGGGCCCGCACCGAGGAGAGGACCCAGGTGCTGGAGGGGCTGGCCGAGGGGGAGACCGTGGTCACCTCCGCCAACTTCCTGGTCGACTCGGAGAGCCGCCTGCGGGCGGCGGTGGAGGGCTTCGGCTCCCGCAGCGAGGAGGACGAGGCCCACGAGGCCCGGGAAGCGCACGAGGCGAAGGACGCGCAGCGCGGCGGCGCCGGGACGGCTCCCGGCCAGGCGCACTAGGGCCCGGCATGGTCGCCCGGATCATCGAGACCTGCGCCCGGAACCGCTTCCTGGTCCTGCTGGGGGTGGCCATCGCCGCCGCGGCGTCGGTCTGGTCGATCCGGCACGTCGACCTGGACGCCATCCCCGACCTGGGCGACCCGCAGGTGATCGTCTTCACCGAGTGGATGGGGCGCAGCCCGACGCTGGTGGAGGACCAGGTCACCTACCCCATCGTCTCGTCCCTGATCGCGGCGCCGCGGGTGGTGGACGTCCGCGGCTACTCGATGTTCGGGATGAGCTTCGTCTACGTGATCTTCCAGGAGGGCACCGACCCCTACTGGGCGCGGAGCCGGGTGCTGGAGCTCACCTCGTCGATGCGCCAGAAGCTGCCCGAGGGGGCGGCGCCGGTGCTGGGGCCCGACGCCTCGGGGATCGGCTGGGCCTTCCAGTACACCCTGGTGGACGGGAGCGGACGGCACTCGCTCGACGAGCTGCGCACCTTCCAGGACTTCACCTTGCGCTACGCGCTGGGGGCGGTGCCGGGGGTGGCCGAGGTGGCCAGCGTCGGCGGCTACCAGAAGCAGTACCAGGTGACGGTGGACCCCAACAAGCTGCGGGCCTACGACGTCACCCTGGACGAGGTGGTGGCCGCCATCCGGGACTCCAACAGCGACGTGGGCGGCCGCATCATCGAGCTGGCGAGCCGCGAGTACTACGTCCGCGGCCGCGGCTACGTCCGCAACCTCGGCGACGTGGAGCGCACCGCCATCAAGGCCCGCGGCCCCAACGGCGTGCCGGTGCTGGTGAAGGACGTGGGCTCGGTGCACTTCGGCCCCGACATCCGCCGGGGCCTGCTGGAGTGGAACGGCGAGGGCGAGGCGGTGGGCGGCATCGTGGTGGTGCGCTACGGCGAGAACGTCCTCGACGTCATCGACCGGGTGAAGCAGAAGGTGCACGACCTCGGCCCCTCCCTGCCCAAGGGGGTCCGGCTGGAGATCTCCTACGACCGCTCCTCGCTCATCCACCGGGCCATCGCCACGCTGCGGACCGCGCTGGTGGAGGAGGCGGTGGTCGTCTCGCTGATCATCGTCCTCTTCCTGCTGCACCTGCGCTCGGCGCTGCTCCCCATCCTCTCGCTGCCGCTGGCGGTGTCGCTGGCCTTCGTGCCGATGTGGCTGCTCGACATCCCGGCCACCATCATGAGCCTGGGCGGCATCGCCATCGCCATCGGCGCCACCGTGGACGCCGAGATCGTGATGATCGAGGCCTCCCACAAGAAGCTGGAGCACGCCCCGCCCGGCGCCGACCGCCGCCGGCTGCTGGCCGAGGCGGCCCGGGAGGTGACCCCGGCCATCTTCTTCTCGCTGCTCATCATCGCCGTCGCCTTCCTGCCGGTCTTCACCCTCACCGGCCAGGCCGGCCGGCTCTTCCGCCCGCTGGCCTACACCAAGACCTTCGTCATGCTGGCCGCGGCGCTGCTCTCCATCACCTTCGCCCCGGCGATGCGCGACCTGCTCATCCGCGGGAAGATCCACGCCGAGGCGCAGCACCCGGTGTCGCGCTTCATCATCCGGCTCTACAAGCCCTTCGTCTTCGTGGCGCTGCGGCGCCCCAAGTCCACCGTCGCCATCGGCCTGCTGGCGGTGCTCTCCGCCGTCCCCCTGGGGCTGAAGCTGGGCCACGAGTTCATGCCGCCGCTGAACGAGGGCGACGTGCTCTACATGCCCACCACCTTCCCCAACCTCTCCATCGAGGAGGCCAAGCGGCAGCTGCAACTTCAGGATCGGGTGCTGCGGGCCTTCCCCGAGGTGGAGACGGTGTCCGGCAAGGCGGGGCGGGCCGAGACCGCCACCGACCCGGCGCCGCTCACCATGGTGGAGACCACCGTCCGGCTCCGGCCGGTGGACCGCTGGCGGATGCTGCCCGACTGGCGCTGGTACTCGGGCTGGGCCCCGGAGTGGCTGAAGAGGCCGCTGCGCCTCCTCTGGCCCGACGCGCACCGCATCACCTGGGAGGAGCTCACCACCCAGATGAACAAGGCGATGCAGTTCCCGGGCTGGACCAACGCCTACACCATGCCCATCAAGGCCCGCATCGACATGCTCTCCACCGGCGTGCGCACCCCGGTGGGCGTGAAGATCCTGGGCACCGACCTCGACGAGATCGAGAAGGTGGGCGTCGCCCTGGAGGGCATCCTCACCCCGGTGCGCGGCACCCGCTCGGTCTTCTACGAGCGCAACACCGGCGGCCTCTACCTGGACGTGGTCCCGAACCGCGACGCCCTGGCCCGCTACGGCCTGACGGTGGGCTCGGTGCAGCGCACCGTCGAGGCGGCCATCGGCGGGTCACCCATCGCCGTCACCGTGGAGGGGCGCAACCGCTTCAGCATCAACGTGCGCTACCCCCAGGACCTGCGCAACGACGTGGAGCGGCTGAAGCGCATCCTGGTGCCGGTGGCGAGCGGCGCCGGCGGCGGGATGGGCAAGTCCGGGGCGCTGGAGCCGCCGCGCCTGTCCGGGGCGGTGCTGGCGCAGATGGACACCATGGGCGGCGGCGGCCAGCCGCAGGGGCCGGCGCGCCCGAACCGCCAGCGCGGCGGCATCCCCGGCACCCTCTCCGACGCCCCGCTGCAGCAGTTCGAGAGCGGGATCCCGTCCGGCGACCAGAGCTCGCTCTCCGGCATCGGGGTGGGCGGGAGCGGCCGCGGCGGCCGGACCACCTTCGTGCCCCTGGGCCAGGTGGCCGACGTCCACATCGTCGGCGGCCCGCCCATGGTGCGCGACGAGGGCGGGCTGCTGGTGGGCTACGTCTACGTGGACATCGACCAGGGGCAGCGCGACCTGGGCGGCTACGTGAGCGACGCCAAGCACGCCGTGGAGGAGGCCCTGGAGCACGGCCAGCTGGCGCTCCCGGCCGGAACCTACCTCAAGTGGACCGGCCAGTACGAGCAGCTGGAGAAGATGGCCGAGCGCATGCGGCTGGTGATCCCGGCGACGCTGCTCATCATCATCGTCCTGCTCTACCTGCACTTCCGGAACCTGGTGGAGGTGCTCATCGTCCTGCTCTCGATCCCCTTCGCGCTGGTGGGCTCGGTGTGGCTGCTCTGGGCGCTCGACTACCGGCTCTCCACCGCGGTCTGGGTGGGGATCATCGCGCTGGTGGGGCTGGCGGCCCAGACCGGCATCGTGATGATCGTCTACATCGACAACGCCTACGAGCGCCGGCGCGCCGCCGGGAAGATCCGCGGCCCAAGCTGATGACCGTCGCCACCATGCTCTTCGGGCTCATCCCGCTGCTCTGGGCCACCGGCTCGGGCGCCGACGTGATGAAGCGCATCGCCGCGCCCATGGTGGGGGGGCTGCTGACCTCCGCCTTCCTGACCCTGGAGATCATCCCGGTGGTCTACACCTACTGGCGGCAGGAGCAGGTGCTCTGGGAGCGGCTCGAGCCGCTCGACCCGGCCCGGCTGGCCCTGCTGCGCCGCTGGACGCGGCTCCAGGCCGGCGGCTGGACGGCGCTGCTGGCGGTGCTGGTGAGCCGCTTCTACTGGGAGTCGATGCCGGGCGCGCTGCTCGCCGCCGCGCTGGTGGCGGGAGCCGCCGCGGTGGCCTGGGGCACGGCCGCCTACCTCTCGGCCCGGCCGGCCGCCCGCCGGCAGGTCTGGCCGGACCGCGAGCCGCGGGCCGCCGCCGCCTGGGAATCGCCATGAATCCGCCGCGGACCGGCATCAGGCTATGGACACCGGCCCGGCGGTTCGCTAGCTTCCGCCGCCGACCCTATCGTCTAGAGGCCCAGGACGCCGCCTTTCTCGAGGCGGAAACCGGGGTTCGAATCCCTGTGGGGTCACCAGCTTCCGTCGCCGCCGCGCGCCACGCCCGACTGCGACCCCATCGTCTAGAGGCCTAGGACCCGGCCCTTTCAAGGCCGCGACCGGGGTTCGAATCCCCGTGGGGTCATTCCTTCCTGGCGCGTCGCCGCGAGGGCCGCCTCAGCCCGCGAAGACCGCGTCCGCCGTCCGCCGCCAGGCGGGCCGGGCGTACATCCGGTCCAGCCAGGCGCGCACCGCCGGCCAGCGCCCGAGGTCGAAGCCTCCGTCCCGCAGGAGCCAGAGGTGCGGCGCGTAGGCGACGTCGGCGAGCGAAAAGGTCCCCTCCAGCCACTCGCGCCCGGCCAGCGCCCCCTCCAGCACCGGCAGCCAGCGCCCCAGGTCCTTGCGCCCAGCCTCCGCCGCCTTCTCGTCCGCCTGCATCTTCCAGAACTCCTGCATCCCGCGGTGGGTGCTCCGGAAGACCGCGCCGCAGGCCGGGGAGACGTGGGCCGCCTGGAAGAAGAGCCAGCGCTGCACCGCGGCGCGCCCCTCCACGGTCGCCGGGAGCAAGCCCGCCTGCGGGTGCTTCTCGGCCACGTACCAGTTGATGGCGTTCGACTCCCAGAGGCGGAAGTCGCCGTCCACCAGCGCCGGGATCTTCCCCATGGGGTTCACCGCCAGGTAGGCCTGGGCGCGGTTCTCGCCGCCGCGCGTGTCGAGCAGGCGCGGGGTGAAGGCCACGCCCGCCTCGTGGAGGCCGAACAGCGACCGCGCCGAGTTTCCCGACATCCGTCCGTAGAAGAGTTCCATGGACGCGATCCTATCGCTCCCGGACGGGCGGCGCCCGTCCGGAGCGAGCCGCCGCCGGCTCCCGGGGGCCGCGAGCGCGCCGTCCGCTCGAGGCCCGCGCCAGCCTCAGGCGCGTCCCCCGAAGGGGTTCGGCGGCACCTCACCGGTGGTGATCCACCGGCGCAGGTTGCCGTTGACGAAGACGTCCCACCCGCCCGAGCAGGCCTCGTAGCACTCGCAGGCGGGCGAGGCGCGGCGAGCGCTCACTGCGGCGAGAACGTCCTCGACAGCTTGCCCAGGATGAAACTGCACGAGGTGTTGCAGGGCGTCCCCCTGTCCGAGGCTTCGCAAGTGGCGACGCCGCCGGGAAGGAGCGTCAGCATGCAGGCTCCGGTTCCCTGCCAGCAGGTGCACTCGGCCGACAGGCCGGCGCCCCCGGCCCCGCCCCCGCCGCCGGCGCGACGCGCCATCACGCCGCGCGCGCCCTTCTGCTCCAGGGTGAACTCTCCCGTCGACTTGAGGACCGTCTGGATGGACAGCCCCTTCGGCAACGTGACCTTGGGCTTCTTCCCGTGGTGAGCCTTGGGCGCCGCCTCCTTGGCGGGCCCGTCCGCGCGCGACGGACCGCCCAAGCCGAGGAGGGTGGCGACGGCGACGGCTCGGGCGATCTTGCTCCTGGCCTGGGTCATGGGGTACCTCCGGGTTGGAGTGCCGCTTTCACGCTCGGAGACTGGGAACCGCAGGCTTCCTAACCGCCGTCGAGAGGCGCCCGCGGGCCCAGGGGGGCCGTAAGCGCGCGCTGGCACGCATCGGGGTCGCCGCACCCGCCGTCCGGAGCACCGCCGGAGCCGGGTCGGCGGTGGTCGCCGGACTCCGCGCCCCGCATCACCAACGGTGACGGTCACGCCGTCCTCCCGCGACGGTGGCGCGCCGGGCCTCGCCGCGCTGCCGCGAATCGGCGCTTACACCCCATCAGCGCGCCACCGGCCAGTTACGGAAAGTCATCGGCGTACATATCCGTACCGCCGGCCTGCACTCTCGCAGGCGAGGGCGGTCACCATGGACGATCGCAGGGACACCCGTAAGCGAAGGCTGACCGCCGGGAAGGCAACTGCCGCGCTCGCGGTGGTGCTGGCATGCACCGCGCGCGCGGACACACCGACGCAGGCCCAGGTCGTGTACGACGACTTCTCGCCCCCGTACTCGCTCTCGACCTACATGAGCAGGTGGCTGAACGTCTACGGCGTTGGCGACATGGGGGCGCTGTGCCCGGACGGGATCACCCCGGCGCACGGCGACACCCGCTCCTTCGCGGACGGGACGTTCTACATCGACGACGCGCCGTTCACCTGCGGCGCGGACTTCAGCGTCTTCGATCACCTGAAGTACATCGCGGTCAGCGCCCAGGCGTTCAGCGTCCCCCTCAACGGCTCGCTCACCTTCGAGTCCGACATCCAGGCCGCTACGCCCGGGACCCAGGCAGGGCGCGTCGTCCACGGGACCTACGGCCCACCGTACTCGTACCCGAACGGCGCGCCTTACCAGGCCCCGCTGTTCCAGGGCCAGCAGGCCGGCGCGGTCATGAACATGATCAGCTTCGCGACCGGGCAGCTCTTCGACTGGTTCGTCTCGCAGGACCGGGCGTTCGCGCTCATCGAGCGGCTCCCTTCGTCGGTGACCGGCAACACCAGCGACCCGAACGACCCTGGCTGGGTCGGCCCGAGCAAGATGTACACGCAGATCATCACCGAGTTCCCGATCGCGCCGGGCGTGCCGCACCACGTGGCCATCACCTACAGCCGCGGGGTGGGCAACGGCACGTCGACCGTCGAGTACTTCTTCGACGGCAAGCGCGTGGCCAAGGTCAAGAACGTCGGCGTCCCGCTGGACTACCAGTCCGGGCAGACCTACACGGGCGTCTACCCGGCGCTGGGCCGCGGCGAGGATCTCAGGGACAAGCTGGGTTCCTTCGTCATCGGGCACGGCACCTTCAGCCTCCTCGACGCGTTCCCGTTCCAGTGGGGCTGGGGCGCGACGGGCTGCGATCCCAGCTGGCCGGCCGCCTGTGCGGCGGGCGTCTCGATCCCGATCTCGGAGCGGCTCTTCGGACAGGGCGCGCGGGCGCACTTCGACAACTTCGTCGTGACCACGACCTTCAACTGACCCGCGGGCTCGACGTCGAAGGTGACGTCGCCGAGCGCCAGCCGGCTCTGGCCCCGGAAGCGCGCCGCGAAGGCGGCGAAACGGCGCGCGTCCTCGAAGGTGCTGGCGATCCCGAAGGACACGCGCATCGCCCCGGCGCTCTTGCCCGAGCCGCGCTCCCGCAGCGCGCGCGGGAAGCCCTGCCGCGTGGCGGCCTCCCCGGGCGCCGCACCCGCCCGCACGTCCTCCTCGGTGAGCACCTCCGCTGCCTGCCCCGCCCCCGGGTTGCAGAAGCAGCCGGTCCGCGGCGAGATCCCCTCGGCCCCGGCCGGCCCGGCGCGCGGTCACCGCCCTCCCCTCCGCCATTCCCACCGGAGCGCCGGGGAGGCGGGCCGGCGACGGGCCGGTTCAGGGCGCGAAGAGGTGGGCGCAGTGGCCCGGCTGGGCCGGCGCCCCGGCGATGGCCCCGCCGCGGGGGATGCACTGGCTGGGCGGCAGGGCGTCGCCGTGTTCCACGTACCGCACCAGCAGGTCGAGGGCCCGCTGGGCGTGCGGCTCGATGAGCTCCAGCTGCGGGAACAGGGGTGGAACCTGGCGTGGACGGTGGCGGTGGCGATCCATTCATCGCGAGTGAACCCGGAGCAACCCCCTCCGAGGGCACCCGCCGCCGCCCGCCCCAAGAGGGACCGCGCCCCGCCGGCGCCGCCCTCGGCGACCCGCCCTACCCGACGATCTGCCCGGGCTCGCCCTCGCGGACGATCGCGCCGCCCTCGAGGACCAGCACCCACTCCGCGGCGCTCCGCGCGAACTCCCAGTCGTGGGTGGAGACCAGCTGCGTGACCCCGCTCTCCTTCACGGTGAGCAGCGTGCGCCCCACCTCCTCCCGGAGGGAGGGGTCGAGCGAGCTGGTGGGCTCGTCGTAGAGCAGCACGCGCGGCTCCATCGCCAGGGCCCGCGCGATGGCCACGCGCTGCCGCTGCCCGCCGGAGAGGTGCTCGGGGTAGGCGCCCTGCTCGGCCTCGAGCCCGAGCCGGCCGAGCAGGCGGGAGGCCCGCGCCTCCGCGTCGGCGCGCCGCTCTCCCTTCACGATCCGGGGCGCCAGCGTGCAGTTGTCGAGCGCCGAGAGGTGCGGGAAGAGGTCGAGCGACTGGGGCACCAGCCCCACGCGGCCGTGGAGGACCCGGAGCCCGCGCGGCCCGTCCTCGGCGCGCACCGCCACCCCGTCGACCTCGACGGTCCCCTCGTCGAAGCGCTCCAGCCCCACCAGGCACCGCAGCAGCGTCGACTTCCCGGCGCCGCTCCTGCCCAGGATGGCGACGAGCTGGCCCGACGCGACCTCGAAGGAGACCCGGCGCAGCGCCGGCGCGGCGAGCGAGGCATACCGCTTCACCAGGGCGTCGACGCGGATCACGCCGCGGCCCGCCGGAGGTGCCGGCCGAGGCGCCGCTCGGCGAGCCGGCCGAGCCGCGCCAGCGGCAGCCCGAGGAGGAGGTACCAGGCGGCGACCACCAGGCCGAGGCCCAGGTGGTCGCGCATCGAGGCGGCGAGGTTCGAGTAGGTCTTGGTGAGCTCGGTGAGGGTCACCAGCGAGACCAGCGAGCTGTCCTTGAGGAGGGCGATGACGTCGTTGGTCATCGGCGGCACGGCGATGCGGAGGGCCTGCGGCGCGATCACGTGCCGGAGCGCCTGCAGCCGCGAGAGCCCGAGCGTCGTCGCCACCTCGCCCTGCCCCACCGGGACGCTCTCCAGGCCGGCGCGGTAGTTCTCGGCCTCGGCGGCGGCGTAGTTCAGCCCCAGCCCCAGCCAGCCGGCCACGAAGGGGTCGAGCTTCACGCCCAGCTCGGGGAGCCCGAAGTAGATCATGATGAGCTGGACCAGCAGCGGCGTTCCGCGGACGAGCTCGATGACGCCCACCGCCAGCCACCGGACCGGCGCCGCGCCGTAGCGGCGCGCCGCGGCGAGCAGCGCCCCCACCGCCATCGCCAGGGCCATCGACGAGAGCGTGAGGAGGAGCGTGAGCCCGGCGGCCCGCGCGAAGAGCCCGAAGGTCCGGGGGTACCGGACCAGGAGCCGCTCGCGCAGCGAGGGCGGCCGCCCCACCGCCGCCCGCCAGGCCTCCCAGGCCTCGGCCAGCCCGGGGCGGGCCGGAGGGGGCTCGCCGAGCAGCGCCGCGGTCTCCGCGTTCCAGATCCCCCAGCGCTGGTAGAGGGCGCGGAGCCGGCCGGTGCGGGCCAGCTCGGACAGGGCGCCGTCGATGGCGTCCCGCAGCGCCTCGTCCCCGAGCCGGACGGCGACGGCGTAGCGGACCTCGCCGAAGGAGCCCGGAACGGTCTCCAGCTCGGGCTGGACGTCGGCGTAGTAGTGGGCGATCGGGTCGTCGAGCAGCACCGCGTCGGTGCGGCCCAGGCGGAGATCGTCGTAGATCTGGTCCTGGCCGCCGTCGTAGGTCACCACCACCGCGCCGGCGCGCTCGAGGATGCGCTGCGCCAGCGACCCCGGGAGCGCCCCCACCCGGCGGCCCTTCACCGCCTCCAGGGTCCGCGGCGCGCCCGGGTCGCCGCGCCGGACGCTGAGCCGCTCGCCCGCGGCGTAGTACGGCCGCGACAGCAGGCACACCCGGCGCTTCTCCTCCGCCACCTCGATGCCGTTCAGCGCCACGTCGAAGTCGCCGCGCGCCAGCAGGTCGAGGAGCTTGTCCCAGGCGCCCGCGGCCGGCCGCGCCTTCGCCCCCAGCCTGCGCGCGATGGCGTCGGCCAGCTCCACCTCGAAGCCGACGAGGTGGTTCGGATCCATGGGATCCTGGAAGACGTAGGGGGCCCCGCCGAAGACGTCCGCGCCCCACCGCAGCTCGCGCCGCTGCTGGACGGCCTGGAGCGTGCCCCCGCGCGCGCCCGCGGCCGCCGCCGGCGAGGCGGCCGCCGCTGCGACCCCGACCAGGAGCGCGCGGAGCGCGGACCTTGCGTTCAAGTCGTTCCTCGGGCTCGAGCGGTGATGGCCGGCCACCTCGGTGGGGTGCGCCCGGCGATGCTAGCCGCCGCGGCCGGGCCCGGGCAACCGGGCCGCCGGCGGGCGCCACACCACCAGGCCGACGCCCCCCAGGATGGCGATCCCCGCCGCCACCAGCCGCGCCCCGACCGGCTCCCCGAGCAGCACCACGCCGCCGGCGGCGGCCAGCACCGGCACCGCCAGCTGCACCGCGGCCCCGCGGGTGGGGCCGAGCCGGGGCGCGACGGCGTACCAGAGGCAGTAGCCGCCCGCGGAGCCGATGACCCCGGAGGCGCAGGCCAGCGCGAGCCCGCGCCCGGAGGCGGAGAAGCTCCCGATCCGCAGGAGGCTGAAGGCGGCGGCGGCGGGCAGGCTGCGCAGGAAGGCGTCGGCGTTCTGGGAGATGGGGTTGGCGCCGCGCGCGAGCAGCGAGTAGGCGCCCCAGGCCGCGCCGGCCGCGACCATGAGCCCGGTGCCGGCGGGGTCGGGGGCGCGCGCGCCCGGGAGCGCCAGGTAGGCGAGCCCGGCGACGGCCAGCAGGATGCCGGCCCACTGCGCCGGCGCCGGGCGCTGCCCCGTGGCCACCGCCCACCCCACCATGGTGAACTGCACCGAGGTGAAGAGCACCAGCGCCCCCACGCCCGCGGGGATCCGCTGGTAGGCGAGCGAGAAGGAGGCGCCGTAGGCGACCAGGACCAGCCCGGGGAGCCACCCGCCGCCCGCCGCGGGGCGCGGCCCGGTCTCGAGCCGGCGCAGCAGGGCGAGCGCGGCGGCCCCGGCGGCGAGCCGCGCCGAGTTGTAGGTCGCGGCGTCCACCAGGCCGGCCCCCAGCGCGGCGCGCGCCAGGAGCGAGTTCCCCGCGAAGCACACCAGCGTGGTGACGGTCAGGAGGAGGGTCGAGAGGCCCACCCGGACGCCATAGCAGGCGCGGCGGGCGCCGCGCCAGCCCGTCCCGGGGCCCGGAAGCCGCCTCCCGGCCGCCGCCGCGCGGTGCTACGATGGCGGCCCTCCCCCATCCCCGGCCGATCCGATCGCGTGCTCCACGGGCGCGGCGGCGCCATTCCAGAGGGCCACGACCCCATGCCCATCGACCCCGACGTCCAGGACAGCCTCCGGCGCGTCCTCGGCTCGCTCGAGATGCTCCTCCCCCGCGCCGTCCCGCCGGTGGACTGGGCCACCTGCCACGCCGCCAACTGGCGCAGGAACTCGCTGGCCGGCCGGCTCGAGCCGGTGCCGGGCATCGAGGGGATCCACCTCGCGGACCTGCTCGGCATCGAGGAGCAGAAGCGGGTGGTCGAGGCCAACACCCGCCAGTTCCTGGCCGGCTACCCCGCCAACAACGTGCTGCTCTGGGGGACCCGGGGCACCGGCAAGTCCTCGCTGGTGCGGGCGCTGCTCGCCACCTACGCGCCGCAGGGGCTGCGGGTCATCCAGGTGGACAAGGACGACCTGGTGCACCTCCCGTCGATCGTCGACGCCATCCGCGGGCAGCCCTACCGCTTCATCGTCTTCTCGGACGACGTCTCCTTCGAGATCGGGGAGTCGAGCTACAAGATGCTGAAGAGCGCGCTCGACGGCTCGGTCTACGCCCCGCCGGACAACGTGGTCATCTACGTGACCTCCAACCGCCGCCACATGCTGCCGGAGTACGAGACCGACAACCTCGGCGTGATGATCGTGAACAACGAGATCCACCACGGCGAGGCGGTGGAGGAGAAGATCTCGCTGTCGGGCCGCTTCGGCATCTGGGTCGCCTTCCACGCCTTCACCCAGGAGCAGTACCTGGCGGTGGCGCGGCAGTGGGCGGCGAGGCTCTGCGCGCGGTCCGGCGCCCGCCTGGCGTGGGGCCCGGCGGCGGAGCAGGCGGCCATCGCCTGGTCGCTGCAGAAGGGGGACCGCAGCGGGCGCATCGCCTACCAGTTCGCCACCGACTGGGTGGGCGGGAACCTGCTGCGCGCCGGGAGCTGACCGGTCCGCCGACTCCGTCGACGCCGGCCCCGTCTCACCACTGGAAGAGGGCCCCGAGCGAGGCGCTGCGCACCGTGGTGACCGTCCCCGCGTAGTCCACGTCGCGCTGGCCTCCGGCGGCGAGCCACATCCGGAAGGACCGGGTGAACCGGACCTGGACCCTCGCCGCGAGCGCGTCGAGCCGCCCCTCGCCCGAGGCGTAGACGCCGTGCTGCAGCTCGAGCCGCAGGGTCCAGGCGCCGAGCCGCCGGGTCGCCGACGGGCGCACCGACCACCGGAGCGGGGCGATGGGGATGGCCCCGCTGGCCCCGCCCCGCCCCGCCGCCGCCAGGCCGAAGTAGCCCACCTCGGTCGGGTCGCGGTCGTAGAGGTAGTAGCTCGCCGAGAGGCCCAGGTCGGTGTCGCGCCACAGCGTCTCGACGACCCCGGCCCGGAGCGGGACC